>DAHUXT010000211.1 GCA_027307065.1 Ktedonobacteria bacterium | reverse complement strand
GCAACTACACCTTCTCGGTCGCGAATCTGCTGATGTGGGCGCTAGGGGCGTTTCTCTTTGGCAGTCTGTTCCTGCTGCCCTATTTCTTCGAGCAGGTGCAGGGGCTGACGCCATTGAACGCGGGCGAGATTCTGATTTCGCAGGGACTCGCCGCCGCCGTGAGCACAGTTATCGCGGGCGCGCTTTATAACCGTGTCGGGCCGCGCATCATGGGCTTTGTCGGCTTCGCGCTGGTGACGGCGGGCACGTGGGGATTCGCTCACATGGATGTGAACACGACCGGGCAGACGCTTTTGCCCTATCTGATCATGCGCGGGCTAGGTCTCGGCTTCATCAACATCCCGCTGCAGACGCTGGCGCTCTCGGTCGTCAGCAACCGTGCGATGGCACGTGCCTCATCGCTGGTGAATGTGACCCGTCAGGTCGCCTCGGCGCTGGGCGTCGCCGTTCTGACGTCGTATCTCACCCAGCGTGCCACCGCGCACGGCAAGGATATTGCGGCTGCCTTCCAGCAGCGTCCGCCAACGGGCGTCGCCGCAACCTGCATCAGCGCGTCGGGCGTGACGATTCCGTCGCCACAGGCGTTGTTGGCGCATATGGACGCCATCAAAGCGTGCGCCGGACACTACGCGGTGACGATGGGCCTGAACGACACGTTCATTTTCGTCATGATCGCCTGCGGCATTTGTGCCTTGCTGGCATTAATCGTCGGACGCGACCCAGCGGTTCAGGAGGCGAAAGCTGCCAAAGCCCGTGGTGGCGTAGTCATCGAGCGCGAGCCTGCCTTCGTCGGCGAGTAGAGCGGCGCCAGTCACCTGTTTCCAGAACCCCTCCTCAGATCGAGGAGGGGTTTTTGCTGTTTAGTCGAGGCTCACGCCTGGCCTGAGACACAGATGCAGAGATTATGCAGCGTGACGCTGCCGTCCGGGTTCGCCATGCGCGCACCAGTCTGGGCCACGGTTTGCCAGAGTACGCCCTGCTGCTCGGCAGGCTGTTCGGCAATCGCCGTTCTCACCAGCATATTCGCGGCTCGCTGGAAGCTCACATACGCCTCCACTGAGGGGAAGGTGATGCTCAGCGTCAGCGATTCAGTCGCCACGTTGGAGAAGCCCGCCGCAGTCATGCTCTGCGCCAGTTTCTCGGGATCGGCGAGATTGAACGGGCCGGGCGCATCGGGCGGCGGCAATGGCCTGCCAAGTTGGCTCATCACGGCGGCGCAGCTTGCGCTGATGACTGGCACGTGTTGCGGCTCGCCCCAAACGGCGGCAGCCAGGTGACCGCCAGAGCGAAGCACCCTGCGGAACCCTTCCAATGCCGGGACGAGCGGGAGAAAGAACATCAGTCCCCAGCGCGAGACCACCGCGTCGAAGCTCTGTGGCGGCAGATCGAGCACCTGAGCGTTCCCCTCGATGAATGTCACATTGCTCAGGCCCGCCTGGGCGGCGCGCCCACGGGCGGCTGCCAGCATCTGTGGCGCCTGGTCGATGCCCACCACTGATCCCGCTGGCCCGACCACACGAGCGACCGTCAATGCCGGATCGCCCGCGCCGGTGGCAATATCCAGCACGCGCTGGCCGGGAGCTACCTGCGCCAGCGCAATCAGCCGATCGCTCACCACCTGCGCCGCCACATTATTGGCTGCGGTTGCCTTGTTGAAGTCGTCTGCCGTCTCGTTCCAAATGATTCGCTGCTCTGCCTGAAGGCGAGCGGGGTCAACGGATGGCGTGCTCATGTGTCTTTCCTTTCTTCTCTTTTGCCTTTTGCCGCAAGGGGCAACAGATCATCTGAAGCTAGTGTGTCGCCATATCGGCGCGCGCGCCATGAAGGACGCCCACAGTTTCCCCACAGGTTGCCGCCATCTGTCGTGTGCTATTATGCGACCCAGACCCAGAGCGCCGTATGCGCGGCAGCATGTCCAGCGGGGATTCGACGACCATGCCGACAGACCCATCCGTATCACACTCGTTCGGCGCATTGCTTCGTCGTTATCGCACGATGGCAGGGCTTACCCAGGAGTCGCTGGCTGAGCGCGCAGGCATCAGCACTCGCGCCGTCAGCGATCTCGAACGCGGCATCAATCACGCTCCACGCGCCGAGACGCTGGAACTGCTTGCCGCCGCGCTCCGACTCTCCACTGAAGAGCGCGCCGCTCTGATCGCCGCCGCCCACCCGGATCTGGCTGCGCCCCTAGCATCCTCGGCGTCCGTAGCCGCCACCCATGCTGGCAATGTCGGCAATGCTGGTAGTGCTGTCGCTGCGCCATCCTCTGCGCGCCTGCCGTTGCCACCTGCGCCACTGATTGGCCGCGAAGCCGACCTGTTGCGCGGGCTACAGTTACTGCAGCGCGATGGCATTCGACTGCTCACGATTGTGGGGTCAGGCGGCGTCGGCAAGACGCACTTCGCGCTGGAGTTGGCCCGCCAGTGCGCCGCGCGATTTACCTCAGGCGCGGTATTCGCGGACCTATCGGCTATTCACGAAGCGGCGTTGGTTCCCGGAGCGCTGGCTCACACGCTCGGCCTGCGCGAGCCGCCCGACGGCACTCTGCTCGACGCCTTGACGGATGCCCTGCGCGACCAAAATGTGCTGCTGGTGCTGGATAACCTGGAGCAGGTCGTGGAATGCACGCCATTGCTGGCCGAACTGTTGGCCTCGTGCCCCAATGTCTGCTTGCTGGCCACCAGCCGCTCGCCGCTCCGCCTGCGCGCCGAACGGGTATTGCCGCTCGCGCCACTGGCGCTGCCCGACGCCACCACACTATTTATCGCGCGCGCCGGTGCTGTTCGTGATGATTTGACGCTGGCTCCAACTGACGTTGCCGCGCTCTGCGAGCAGGTAGACTGCCTGCCGCTCGCCATTGAATTGTGCGCCTCGCAGCTTGCGGCGCTCTCGCTTGCCGACCTGCGCAGCCGTCTGAATGCCAGGATGAGCCTGCCGCGCCCAGGGGCGACTGACCTGCCACCGCGCCACCGGACGCTGCGCGATACCATCGCCTGGAGCTATTCGCTGCTCTCGCCGAATGCTCAGGCGCTGTTTCGGCGGCTCTCTGTCTTCAGCGGAGGATGCGCATTGCCAGCTATTCAGGCGGTCTGCGCCCCAGTGGACGACGCAGCCAGTGATGTGCTGCCCGAAGTGAGCACGCTGGTAGATGCGAGTCTGTTGCGTCTGCGGGATGTTTCGGGCACGGCGCGCTACGAGATGCTCGCGACGATTGCCGACTATGCCCGCGAGTGTCTGCGTGATGCTGGTGAGCGCGAGCGGTATGTCCGCCGCCATGCCGACTACTTCGCTCATTTCGACGCGGATGAATCGGCGCTGATTCGCGAGATGCCTAACGCGCGCTCCGCCCTGAACTGGGCACAGGACGCGGGCGAAACGGTGGTTGGTATGATGCTGCTGGCGCGATTCGGCCGAAGCTGGTATCTCAGCGGGCTGCGCTCCGAGTTGCGGGGATGGCACGATGCGTTTCTCGCGCTCGATGCCGCGAGCAAGACGCCTGCCCCGGCGGCGTTACGCGCCAATGCCTGTTTCGGCGCGGCGCGGCTTGCCTTCGACGGTGGCGAAATCGCCGCTGCGTCTGCGCTGGCTGAGCAATCGCTCCAGGCGGCCCGCCAGGCAGACGACTGGGAGGGCATGAGCAACGCGCTGGCGATGCTTGGGCAGATCGCCCAGGGCGCGGGAGACATTGCGCGTGCTGGTGAACTGTTCGAAGAATGCCTGGCGTGTGCCCGCACGAGCGACAATCCTCATGCGTTGAGCGTGGCGCTGGGCAACTACGCGCAGATCGTCCAGGCTCAGGGTGATCTTCCAGGTGCGGTATCCCTGCACGACGAGGTGTTGACGATCAGCCGCCAGATCGGCTCCCTTTGGGGCGAGGCGATCACCCAGACACATCTGGGGCTCCTCGAATTCGCGCAGGGTCATTACCAGCAGTCGCGCCAGCACTATGCCAGCGCGCTCAACCTCTACCGTACATTTGGCAGCGATGTCTACCTTGCCTGGTGTCTGGAGGGCGTCGCCGCGCTAGATCGCGCCGAAGATGCGTATGCAGCCGCTGTGGCACTCTGCGCGGGCGCTGAGATATTACGCCACAACGCGCGGGCGCCCCGTCCGCATGGCGAGCAGCAGACGTTCGATCGGGTGTTCGCCGCGTGCCGAGATGCCTTGGGAGACAGCGCTTTCCGGCATGCCTGGGATGCTGGCTCGATCGCCGCGCGCGAGGCGTTGATCCGGCTGGCGCTCGGCGATGGCGATCTGCACTGAACCGGTCATCGCCTTGCACGACCGGCTCTACAGTGGCTCACTGGCGCGGTAGTTGTTTTCCCTTGTCACCAATATGGCGCATCCCCCATCCGAGCCCGCGCAGGCGGACTTTGCGGCCGCAGGCCATCCAGGCGCGACTTCAGTCGCCCGCCCGCCTCCCCGCCACCATCCTCCAACGACCTCGCGCAATCTGGTATGCCGAAACTTCCGGATCGTCGTGAGTGGCAGAGAACTTTCCATTGCATTTGGCGGAAACTGTGCCCTACCCCTCTATCACCCAACCCCCTATCGTGGCATCGTCCAAATGGACAGTAGACCGCCCGACATAGAATTCGCTACAACTTGATATATCGTTAATCGTGCCCGTTATACCAGGGAGGTGGGTAACGTGTATCAGTGGATTGTGTTGGTGCATATCATTGGCGTCGTCGGCTTTCTGATGGCGCACGGCGTCTCGCTCTTCGTCGCTTTCCGGGTACAGCGCGAGAAGGACATTCACGCGATTCGCGCGCTGCTTGGACTCTCGGCCAACTCGTCGATGGCCTCGATGATCTCGTTGCTGGTGCTGCTCATCGGGGGCATCGCGGGCGGATTCGTGGGACACTGGTGGTCGCAGGGCTGGATCTGGGTGTCGCTCGCCGTCTTCGTGTTGATCTGGATCTCGATGTCTGTCTTTACCGGGCCAGCGTTCCGCCGGGCGCGTATCGCGGCTGGCTTTACCGGGCCGACCCGCATCGATGAGTCCATCATCTCGGAAGATTTGCCAGTACGACTGGTGGAGTTGCGCCCGTGGCTGCCAACGCTGATCGGTGGCATCGGCCTGGTGATCATCCTCGGGCTGATGGTGCTCAAGCCTTTTTAACCGTTTGGGCTGGTGACCTTTTCCAGATGGGTTAGGCATGCGGAGAATCTGGAAGAAGCAAGGTATACTGGGGAGGCGCATTCCAGCGACCACTGATGCGCTGGTGGCGCGTTGCCCAGTATGCCTGTCATTCGTCCTAATAGCCATATATCCCATCGTTTAGGAGGCCGCCGTGAAGCTTACCTGCAAGCAGCAAGACCTCGCCCGAGGACTCTCCACCGTCAGCCATGCCGTCTCAACGCGCAGCACCCTGCCGATTCTCTCCAATATCCTGCTCTCAGCGGAGAATGGACGGCTGCGCCTTTCCGCCACCAATCTTGAGATTGGCATTACCTGCTGGGTGCCTGCCAATATCCAGGAGGAAGGCACGACGACCAGCCCATCGCGCCTGTTGACCGATTTCGTCAACACGCTGCCGCCCGCCGATGTTTCGCTCGCGCTGCAGCCGTCCGGCCAGAGCCTGAAGGTGAGCGACCAGCGCAGCCAGGCAACCATTCGCGGCATGGAGCCGGGCGAATTCCCGACGATCCCGACGGCAGATGGTGGCGAGCCGCCACTCACGGTCAGTGTGAGCGATCTGCGCACGATGATTGGCGAGGTAGCTTTTGCCGCCGCCACGGACGATGCGCGTCCGGTCTTTACTGGCGTTCTGGCGCGCGCGCGCGATGGCAGACTGACCTTTGCCGCAGCCGATAGCTTCCGGCTGGCGGTGCGCTCCGTGGCGCTGACGGAAAACGGCGCGGCGAGCGCGACGACCCTCAGCGATATGCTCATTCCCGCGCGCACGCTCAGCGAGTTGGCGAAGGTGCTGCCGGACGATGGCACCGTCTACATCGTAGTGACGCCGAATCGCAACCAGGTGCTCTTCCGCATTGGCGACGACCTCGAACTCGTCTCGACGCTGATATCCGGGCAGTTCCCCAACTATGAGGTGATTCTGCCGAAGAGCCGTACGACGCGTGTCACACTCCCAACAGATGAACTGCGCCAGGCGGCCAAGCAGGCGTCTATATTCGCCCGCGATAGCGCCAACATCGTCCGGCTCAAGGTGGCCGAAGGCCAGGGTGACGGCCTGACGCCTGGTGCGGTAATACTCTCGGCAACGGCGGAGGAGAATGGGGATACCACCAGCACGAGGGACGGCACGGTGGACGGCCCAGGCATGGAGATCATTTTCAATGTCAAATATCTGACGGATGTGCTGGGAGTGCTTTCGACGTCCAGTGTGGCGCTGGAGCTCAATTCGCCGCAGCAGCCGGGCGTCATCAAGCCCGTAGGCGACGAAGGCAGCGACTACCAGTATGTCATCATGCCGATGCATAGCACCCGCTAGCGCGGCGCATTTGCCGTATCCACGAAGCGAAGGTTGGCCTGTATGGGCGGCCTTCGCTTTTTGGGTGTTTGCGTGAGGCGAGTGGCAGGAACACCCGAGGACCACGTAAAAAGCCCTGTTAGA
>DAHUXT010000210.1 GCA_027307065.1 Ktedonobacteria bacterium | reverse complement strand
CGTCGGCTCGCCCCAGGCGCAGTTCGGGCATGCCAGGCAGACGCCTCAGTGCGCGCGCGTGCTCCAATTGCTGGCGCGTTGGACCTGCCCCGCCGTCACCATGGCCAAATGCCAGCAATGTCTCGCCACTCAACGACTTCTGCCGATAACGTTCCCACACGCCACGTACCGCCTCGACATTCAGCGCGCCATTGTACGTATCCATGTTGGCGAAGAGCGGAGGCGCGCCAAGGGTGGGCGTCGTGATGAAGTGCGCCAACACAGTGCTTCCGTCGATCCCGCGCCAGTGGAATGTATCGGCGGGAATGCGGTTTGTCTCGCTCCAGCTCATTTTGGTCGTCATGAACACTGGGATGCCCGCGCGCAGCATGATTTGTGGCAGCGCCGCCGAATAGCCGAATGCGTCTGGAAGCCACAGCGCGTTGTACTCGCGCCCAAACTTCTCGTGCAGGAAGCGTTGCCCATAGAGTATCTGCCGCACCAGCGATTCACCCGAAACCAGGTTACAGTCAGACTCGACCCACATCGCGCCCGCCGCCTCGAAACGGCCCTCGTCGACGCGGCGTTTGACGCGATCAAACAGCTCAGGATAGTCCCGTTCGAGCCAGTCGAAAACCTGCGGTGTCGTGTGCAGAAAGACGTACTCTGGGTAGGCGTCCATCAGCGCGGTGGCGACGGCGAACGTGCGCGCCGTCTTCTCGCGGGTGTGCCGTGTCTGCCAGAGCCAGGCAACATCCAGATGCCCGTGGCCAACCGCGGTCACCACGGGCCGGTCAGCAAGAAACCGTTGCGCGAGTTCATCGAGAGCCGACTCCACATAAGCCACCGCAGCACACACCGAATCGTAGAAGCCACCACTGGACAGCACGACGCGATTGTAGGTCTCATCGAGTACCTGGGCCAGCGAATAGAGAAGCAAATTGCTTTCGTCGAGCGCATCGACCAGATCAGATCCCGCTACGAGCAGGTGATATAGCCGCTCGGTTGGGCGGTCAAGCAGAGCGATTTCAGCCGTCTCGATCCGATGATCGTCGGGCAGCATCCCACTCCACACGCGCGCGTCGAACGCCAATGAACCGCCGCGCACGTCGTCGGCTCGAAGCAGCACGTCAGGGTGGTGGCGATTGATGCCTTGGTGCAGCCGCCCATTGACGTAAAGCAAACCCTCAGGCCAACCAAATTCAGTGCCGATTCCCAGCAAGAGCCGCAGCACTACTGCGTGCTGACCGTCATCGAGTTGAGCAATCCACCCCTCTGGAACGCGTGTCTCGGCGTGAAACCACGCGGTCTGGTCGTAGCCGCCCCAGTGGCTTCCCGGATGAACAGCTTTCCAGTCTCCCCGATCACGGGCAGGCAGCGGCGCTTCCTGCGGTGGGATGCCAGACCCAAGTTCGACCATGTGCAGATCACGCAATAACAGAGACTCAGAGTACATGCGCCATGCCAGTTCCTGGGTGGCCCGTCGCACTCGTTGCATCGATGGTCGCATTGCTACTCCGTCGCTACTCCGTCATTGCTACTGACATTGCTACTGACATTGCTACTGATGTGACTGCTATGCCTGACAATCATGACAAGAAGTTTCACGGTTGCGCCGGACTAAGTGTAGTATATGACTATAGGAAGGTCGGGGCGGCCAATCTCTTCTTATTCAGACAGCACCGGAAGCGTCACATGGGACGGGTGCTCGGCGTCATGCATAACCGTCTGGCGAGCGGCACGCCAGGTTGTCGCCGTCGAAGCATCCTCGCCGGTATTCGGATTGCGCTCCCAGCGCGGAAAATTGCTGCTTGTCACCTCGAGACGAATCTGATGACCTGGCAAGAACGTTACCGCCGTCGCCCACAGGTCAATGCTGATTTCGTAGACGCGACCCGCCTCCACCAATCCCGCGGGCGACGCCATTCCCGTGCGATAGCGCAGCCGCGTCACACCGTCGGTCAAAGACATGGCGCGGCCATCCGCATAGACATCGACCAGTCGGGCCACGAAGTCCGTGTCGGGACCATCCGTTGCCACGTAGAGGGTGGCTGCCACCGGGCCCGCCAGCGTGACTGGGTGTTCAAGTGGCGCCGTTGTATACGCCAGCACATCGTCGCGAGCCTCGACCACCCGCTGATCAAACGGACCTGAGCGCAGCGACGGATGCATCAACGTCGCCCCACCAACGGTTGGCGCCGGATCGTTGGGACTGTACACATAATTATCGGGCGGCTCGTCGGCGGCAGGCTCCGGACTCAGCAAGCCATCACCACGCGCTGAGTTCGCATGACCAGCGCTGTGCAGGTACCAGGGTTGCGGCCGCATCGAGGCAGGCGGCCACACGTCGCTGCCACGCCAGACGTTGCTCCCCATCATGAAATACTTGACCCGTGGCCAGCGGTCGAATCCGTTCGCCGCGTGTTTCAACGAGTAATCGAAGAACTGGAGATGGAGGCTGACGAGGTCGATTTGCAGATCGATCAGCGCTGCGCTCGAGCCGACGCCAAAGTCGAGGTTGCCAACCGTTGAATCGAAACTGGTATGCGACCACGGGCCGATCACCAGATACTGCTCAGCGTGGCCCGCGGCCAGCATTTCGTTGAAATTCTGTAGTGTGCCGGCAAGGAAGATATCGTTCCAGCCGCCGATATGGAGCATAGGAATTGCCGCAGTGTGATAGGCTGGCGCTACCGTCGCCGGGTCTTGATACACCAAATCTTCGCGGTGTTCTAGCCCCTCAGAGGCAGGCTGGTCAAGGTCCAAACGAACGAGCGGTCCGAAGTGCTGGAGAGGGACTTCAGCGTAGCCCGCATTTACCAAGTGGTCGAACTCCTCGGCCATAGCTTCAAAGGCCTTATATTGCCCCGCGGGATTACCACGATGGCGCCGCGAGAGCACGTCAAGTCCACGCTGAAGCAGCCACGCCGCCTGGAGGCCGAGCTCAAAGACGCCGTTGCGGCTAAAGACTCCCTGATTGGGATCAGCCCAGGTGATCAACGGAGCCATCGCTCGCAGTGCCGGGGGTGCCTCGCGTGCCGCAGCCCATTGGGTGAAGCCCATGTATGACCCACCGAACATGCCAACCGAGCCATCGGCGCCCGCCAATGATGCCGCCCACGCAATTGTATCAGCTCCATCAGTCGCCTCATTGCGCATCGGGTCAAAATCGCCTTCAGAGGTAAACGTACCGCGAACATCCTGAACGACGACAATGTAGCCACGACGCGCTGCGTGGGCGGGGTTGAGCAAACTGCTGCCGAGCGGAAAGTCTTTGCCGTACGGGAGTCGCATCAACAGCACCGGATAGTGCCCCATGCCGCCGTCATCTGGGCGATAGACGTTCGCGCGCAGCACAACACCATCGCGCATCGTCGCGGGAACGTCAAAATCAGCCCGCACTCCTGAGGCCATCGTTGGCTGCATGATTCGCCTCCTGTTGGGCGTCGTTCACAGTAGGAGCATCGCGTCGTCGCAACCAGAGGCGATAAATCACAATGTCCACGAACACGCTGAGACAGTAGTAGCTCCATGATACAGCGAGGACGGCCCGCACGAGCCGTCCTCTTGAGGTCATCCGATTCGGGAAGCTAGCTGACCTTCTGAGCCAGGCTGGAGAAGAACTGGCCGATGCCCCTGTCAACGAGGGGGCGAGTGAGCGGATTATCGAGCGCGGCAATCGGACCGCCGAGGCTCGCGTTGACAGCATAATTCAGCGTCGTGCCGGAACCATTCGGCGCAAGGTCGATGGTGGCGTCGCCGGTGACGGTGTTTGACGAACCCTGCCGATTGAACGAGAGCTTCATGTGGCTGGGCGGTGAGCTCTCCGTCTCCTGGGCCTGGGCGCCATACGTCCCCTTCACCGGGCCAATGCCGACGTTCACGCGCGCGACCAGCGTATTGCTGTCCCAGCGCACCTCTTCGGCCCCCGCCATCGCCTGCTTCAACACGTCACCATTGTGAAGCGCATTCCAGACCGCCTGAGGGCTGGCCGAAAACTCCTGCGTACCCTTGAGTTCCATGTTCTTCTTCGTTCCCTTTCAGCATGTGTACGGATCATCCGGCAATCCTGGCCGTCTCCATCAGTGGCCCGAGAATCACCAGCGAGCAAGCGCCATCTGCGCAAGAGCAGTATGGCCCTCGCCCCGGCCATTATACTGAGCATCGTCCGCATTCGCAAGCGTCGCAGCACATAAAATACCAGGGCGACGATTTCTGGCTGTTTCATTCCGCGCCAGGCAATCATATCGACGGGATTGCTCCGCCATCGATCACGATATCTTCGCCGGTCATCGAGCCAAACACATCTGACGCGAGTAACAGCGTCATCGCCGCGATTTCGCCCATACGTACCAGCCGACGTAATGGTATGCCCCGCGCCTCTTCGTGCTCAACCTGGTCGAACGAAAGTTTTCGGGCCGCTGCCTGAAGCGCGATACTCTTATTCTGGCGCTCGGTCATGGTCCAGCCGGGACTAATCGAGTTGATGCGAACATTCGCCTGTGCCAGCTCGCGGGCGATGCCACGGGTGAAGTTGACAAGCGCGGCATTGACCATGCTGCCGATGATGAAATCAGTGGTCGGCACACGTGCTGTGCTGCCGATGATATTGATGATGCTGCCCGACCGGCGCTCCATCATGTGCGGCGCGATCATTCGCACGAAGCGGACGTAGCCAAGCCCTTTGACCTGCCACACCTTCTCGATTTCGTCGACCGGCATCTTGAAGAAGTTGCCGCTGTGCGCACGCGCCGCATTGTTCACCAGAATATCGACGGAGCCAAGCCGCTGGACACTTTCCGCGATGACGCGCTCGATCTCGGCGCGCAACATAAGGTCAGCGACAAGTGGAATCGGCGGTGGGGCGTCGTTTCCGTCAGTGCCGGAGGCCGAAGCCACATCGCGGGCGGCATCTCGCAATTTTCCCGCCGACTGGGCGACCATGACAACGGCCACGCCCTCGGCGTGAATCGCGCGCGCGATCTCCAGCCCGATGCCTTGACTTGCTCCTGTCACAATCGCGGTTTTGCCTGTAAGTCCAAGCTCCATAGCTGTCGCTCCCTCATCTGAAGGTATGCCGTCGTGTTGGCTCCGCCGGATCTATGATCACTGCGTGAATACTCACTGCGCGGTGGTCGCCATTTGCCCTGAATCAGCGACCACCTCGATCTGCCACCATTCATTGACCCACAGCCCAACGACACGCGCCGGATATCCCCACTCGGCAATGACCTGGCAGGCTGCTTTCACCTGAGCCTTATGCTCTTCATGAGAGACGGGATTACCGGCGCAGTCGAAGTGCGCTGCCACCGCGATCAGTTGCGAGTGATGCGCATTGACCGAGACGCCCACATTCTGGCGTAGCGCGGCGATCACTGTTTGCGGGCCTTGTATCAATGCTTTTTCTGGTCCAGGCTGAGTAATCGTATCCACGAAGTCTATCGCGAACTGAACCCGAATCCATTCGGAGACCGGCCGCTGAGCCCTCCCATCGATGCAATTGATCGCCGCCGCAAACTTTCCGCTCGCCATGCACAGCCTCCAAACACGCACAAGATCCAATGTCGACGCAGCAAGCATATCATATGGGATAGTGCCCGCGACATGGCAGATGTCCCACCCATGTGCGCGGTACAATAGACCTGTATCGTCGTGAAACTCTGGTATACCAGGCGCTTCCGCCAGGAGACACACGCATGTCGCGAAGCGGGACAAAATCAGGCAATCAGCGAGATGCTCAGGCATTGCGCGCGCTACCAGCCGTGGACGTTCTGGCACGCGCGCTTGCGGCGCACATAGGTTCAGCTGGCACGTTGCCGAACTCTGGAGCCCAGATTGGCCAGGCGGCTCGCACAGCGCTTCAGCAGACGCGCAATGCCCTTATCGGTGGTGAGACCATCGATACGCGCATCGAATCGCTCGTCGCATACGCGGCAAAATTGCTGAACGAAAGTGCGCTTCCTGCGCCGCGCCCGGTGATCAATGCCACTGGCGTCATTATCAATACAAATCTAGGACGCGCTCCACTCAGCAGCGCGGCTTTGCAGGCAATGGCCGCCGTCGCCGGTGGTTATTCGGCCCTAGAATATGATCTCGCAGCGGGCGACCGCGGATCTCGCCAGGCGCCGGTGCGTGAACTGCTTCGCGATCTGCTGGGCGCCGAAGACGCTCTCGTCGTCAATAACAACGCGGCCGCGCTGCTCGTGGCCCTGAGCGCACTTGCCGAGGGCCGCGAGGTGGTCATTTCTCGTGGTGAGCTTGTCGAGATTGGTGGCGGCTTCCGTATTCCTGATGTGATGCGGCAAAGTGGCGCCACACTCGTCGAAGTGGGAACGACCAATCGCACACGCATCGGCGACTTTGCCTCGGCGATCACTGACAAGACCGCTCTGCTGCTGAGCGTTCACCCTAGCAATTTCCGCGTCGTTGGCTTCACGGCGACCCCCTCGCTAGTGGAGCTAGCTCGACTCGCGCATCAACATGACATTCCGCTTGTCCACGATGTCGGCAGTGGGACACTATTGCGTACCGAACACTGGGAACTTGCCCATGAGCCTATGCCGCAGGAGAGCCTTCTCGCGGGTGCGGACCTCGTGTGCTTTTCCGGCGATAAGCTGCTTGGCGGGCCTCAGGCGGG
>DAHUXT010000020.1 GCA_027307065.1 Ktedonobacteria bacterium | reverse complement strand
AAGACATCGACGAAGCGTCGCTTGGTCGCTATCTTCGTGATGATAATCCCGTCATCCCAACGCCTGACCGGTGCCGCGCTCTTGCCGCGGTATTCGCGATACCTGCGATTGAGGTCATGAAGGCCGCCGGACTTGTCTACGACTCTGATATGACCGCGCCGCGGCCGTAGCTATCGGTCGATTACGCAGGTCCCACATTCAAATCGAGAGCTATCGCACACGGTGCGGCGGCGTGTAGACGTCACATTATCGCCACGCGTGGCTGTTATGCGCGCAATTATCTTTCGCGTAACAGGTTCGATTGACCAAAGAGAGGGCCCCAGCGCCATTGCCGGAGCCCTCTCTTCGTACCTGTGTGACGGTGGAGTCTTCCTGATTACTTCTGGTACTCCACCAGCATGATCAAACCACCCATCTCACCACCTGACTGCCCAGGATTCATCAGGTGTGTCAAGATGTGGCAGTGGAACGGGTAGATGCTGCCGGGAGCCGCCCACGCGTAGAACGTGACATCATACGTTTCGCCAGGCGCCACCGCGATAGTGTCTTTCGTGTATGGCGCTGGTAGCAGGTGTCCATCTTCGGCGACGACCTGGAAGCTGTGGCCGTGCAGGTGCATCGGGTGCATCATCTGGACATCAGCCCCAATCAGCCGCAGGTGAACGGTCTGCCCGTGTTTCACTGTGAGCGCCTGTGTATCGGGGAAGCTCTTGCCATTGATCACGTAGTAGCCGCCCAGCATCCCGAAGAACAGCGTCTGGTCAATATCCGCGTGTTCGGCCTTCATCATCGGCTGATACTGCGCGCTGCCCGGGCGTGGCGCAACGATAAACGCGCCGTACATGCCGCCGCCAACCTGCTTGATGTCATCGTAGTGGCTGTGATACCAGTGTGTCCCCGCATCTTCGTCACGAAGAGTGAAATCATAGGTGTACGACTGTCCGGGCTGGATGGGCTTCATCCCAATCGGCGGCACGCCGTCGTTGTCGGTTGGAACTTCGAGGCCATGCCAGTGAATCGCAGTTGCCTCGGGCAGATGATTGACGATGGTGATCCGAACATGTTCGCCCGCCGTCGCCTGAATCATCGGTCCTGGCACTGTGCCATCAAGAGTCCACGCGAGCACTTTCTGTCCCTTGACGGGCTGCCACATCACCTGTTGCGCCGTCATCGTGAAGTGCTTGATGCCGTCCTTATCCATCACGAACTTAGCAGGCTGGTTGCCATATTGCTGTGTCGCGTCGGGCACGTTGGACGTGCTTTGCTGGCTGCTCATGCCAGACATCCCGCCGCTGGAAGAGCTACTACTGCTCGTGGATGGTGTACTGGTGCTGCCGCGCTGATTGAGCAGCGAGGCGCCCATCCCGATCCCTACGAGCACCAAGAGAAGTACGAGGCTTACCGCGAGTAGCCCGCCCGGAGAGAACAGCCGCCGCCTGAACGAAGGTGGATGCGCGATCAGCCAGGACCGGCGCCGCTGCGAAGCGACCCACTGTTTCTGCAGCCACTCAGGCCACTGCTCGACAGCCGACGGCGTCTGGCCCGCCTGCTGAACGGGTTTCGCCTGCTTGAGATTGCGCTCCACGGCGTTGAGATCTTCCTCGGTTGGCGGCCAGGTGGACACGAATGATGCAGGAGTCTTAGTCACATCCTCGGTATGGGATTTTGCGTCGATAGTCATGATTATTGCTCCCCGAATTCAACTGGTGTAGCTTGGCGCAGTCGCACCCCGAACTGCTTTTCATGGTAATGGGGCGGCATCTCACCAATATCTCAGGATGGGCCTTAATTCTCACAGCCAGGTCACAGCGCTACATCGCGGCTCAAGCGCGTTTCGCATTTCCGGGAGCATAGCGCGGTGGCGGAGGGTGCTGTGTGATGCGGCTGTGAGATAACGCGTTGCCAACGTGAGATCGTCGTGACGTGGATCACACATAATCATCACAACGAATGCAACTGTGATGCCGGCAATCCAGTCTGATGTCTATATCGAAAGGGTAAGCCAATGTTGAGTCGGGATGCGCGGTGGATCGCGGCGGCAGTTCAGGTGGTCATCGCCTGGGAATGGCTCGTGTCCGGCGTGAACAAACTGCTCTCAGGAACGTTCCCGCAGGGGCTGGCTAGCACATTGAACGATGGCGCTCAGGATAATCCGAACGGTTGGTATGTCGCGATACTGCAAGGCATCGTTATTCCGCACAGTGTAGCATTCGGGTATGCCATCGAGGCGACAGAGATTCTTATCGCGTTGGCGTTAATCGTAGGCGCGGTCGTGCTGGTTGGCCCGATACGCCTCCCCGGCACGCCGCAGCATCGGCTGGCGGTGGGCGAGATCACCGCCGCGACCATCGCCGCGCTGCTGTGCGCATTTCTCTGTGTCAACTTCCACTTCTACATGGGCGATAGTATTATTCCTTGGTTCAATTCCGCCAAGCCATTTGATGAAGGCATCACGCTCGACACGCTGATGCCGCCGCTCTCGGTGGTCATTCTCACGATCAATCTTTGGGTGCTTACCGACATGACTGAGACCCGCGTCTCCAAGTACGTGCGTCGGTGGGTGAGCCAGTTGCGCGCGCGCGCCAGCGGCGAGCAATCGGATGCGCCGTCCGTCGTCGAGCAGGGCAGTTAGCGGGGCTTAGCGTGGCATGATGGTCCCCAGTGCCGTTGCGCAAAGATGCTCTTGCCCATCACGCTCGGCAAAGATGTCGCAGCGGCAGACCGCCTGGCGACGGGAGCTGGCGATGACCGTAGCACGCGCGATCAATCGATCACCCTGGCCAGGCTTGAGAAAGTTGAGTTTGAATTCAGCGGACAGTACGTCCACGCCAAGCACTGATCCGCCGACAAAACTGAGCGCGTTGTCCGCAAGGTAGCTGATGACGCCACCGTGAACGAATCCAGCCTGTTGGGCAAACGCCGGTTTGATAGGCAAGACCAGTTCCGCATGTCCCGGTTCGAAGATGGTAAGTTGTGTTCCTAGCAACACGCTAAATGCCTGAGCGGCTAACGCGGCCTGACCCACGGCGAACAAGTCGTTTGACATGCTTCATCTCCTCCAGGTCCATGATTGAGCCTCACCCCAGGGCCAATGGCCGGTATGCATAGTCTACTCGAATCGTCCGAAGAGGGCGTGTTTGCCAGCAATAGGTCTTTGTCCCGGCGTGAACGGGACATCTGTCGTGACCCTGGCCTCATGACGTTGGGACAGCGATGCCGGTACTCTCGTGACAGGCGACGAAATCACGCGCCGTTTCATACGCTGTCCCAAGGAGTCACCCGGTGAGCACGCCAGCCCTACTTGCAACGACAGGCCATGGGATCGTCCGCGCCGCCAGATGGTCGGGCGAAGACAAATGGCAGGTGGAAGTCACTCTTGCCGACAAAGACGTTCGCTGTCTGGCGGCAGACCCAACAAAGCCTCTCACTGTCTACGCGGGCACACAAGGTGAGGGTGTTTTTCGCTCCGATGATGCCGGCCAGACGTGGCGAGCATCCGGGCTAACCGGACACATCGTCAAGTCGCTTGCCGTGAGCCGCGTTGCGTCGGGAACCGTCTACGCCGGGACAAAGCCTGCAAAGATCTTTGTCTCGCGCGATGGAGGGATTACTTGGCGTGAGCTTGAGTCATTTCGCAAAATCTCTTCGCGCTGGTTCTGGTTCTCGCCTGCCGAGAAGCCGTTCTCCGCGTACGTGCAGGGGCTAGCGCTCTCCCCGACCGATAGTGGCGTCGTTATCGCGGGCATCGAAGCAGGCGCAGTGGTGCGGAGCAGTGACGGAGGCAAAACGTGGAGCGGGCATCGTAGTGGCGCACTGCGAGACTGCCACTCGTTGGTGTTTCACGCGTCCAATGGCGAGTGGGTCTACGAAGGAGGAGGTACAGGAGCCGGGGTATCCGTGAGCCGCGACGCAGGCGCTACCTGGCGGCAACCGCGCGGCGGGCTGGATCGCCACTATGGCTGGGCAGTCGCCGCGGATTGTGACCATCCGGAGGTGTGGTACGCCTCGATCTCGCCCAGCCCGATGAAGGCGCATAGCAGGGCTAATGCACAGGCCGCCATATATCGGGCAACTGGCGGCGCGGACTGGAAGAAGCTTACAGGTGGCTTGCCGCAACCGCTCGACGCCATGCCGTATGCACTGCTCACCGACCCGACCATTAGCGGGCACATTTACGCTGGCCTGTCCAACGGCCATGTGTGGCATAGCGCCGATTATGGCGATACCTGGAATCGCCTGGCAATCGACTTCCCTGCGGTAAACACTATGTCGCTGCTGAAGTTGTAGGGAAGCGTCGCCGCGGAGGCGCTAGGTTCGCGACGTTTGGCACTCGATGAGACACCCAGGGGGCGTGCAATGACCGAACGCGCAGTGGCCGCATTTGAGTTGGCAGGCATTCGCCGTTCCTTTGGTTGGTCGGCATATGCTGGCGCTGCCCTCGCCACTATTGGAAACATTGCGTTGTTGCTTTTCTACGCGCTTGAGCTTCCTAACGCGGTTGCGGGAGGATCGAACCCGCACGTATTTGGTCCGAGTCGACAACAACATGGTGACTGTTGGCCCCTTCTTGACTTCTGGAACCTACCACAGCTATTGCACCGTGCATCCGGGCATGAGCCTGACCATTCTCGTGCAGTGACATACCGCACTGCTCCCGTAATGTCCGTGTGAAGGTCGGAGTGATTGGAGGAGAGTTATGGATACCCTCGCCCAGGTGACACGTCCGTCATCTGGTACGCCTGTGCAACGCACACGTCTGATTGGCTGGCTGACATTCGCGACGTTCCTTGGCGTTTTCATTGCCGGAGAAGCGCCTTACTTTCCAAGTTCGCTGTCTCTCATCGTTCTCGCTGGCATTCTGCTCATGCTCTTCGGGATGATTCCTGTCGCCGTCTGGTTAGGCGATCGAGAGGCAGCCGCCGGAGCAGGCATCGCACGTGCCGCCGAATGGATTGGTATCGCGGGTATGCTCGGCGGAGTGGCTGGGGGGACTCTCCTGCTTGAACACTGGATGTCCGGGAACGTGGCTCAAATCATCCAGACCACATCACTGGGGGCTGTAGGCGTCTGGCTCGTCGTTGCTAATGCGCTGGCATTCCGCGGACGGCTGATCAACCGCGTTCTGGCGGTTCTCGGCATCGCCGCCGGGTTTGGCTGGCTGGTGCCCGCGCTGATCATGTGGGTGGAGGTCTCTGTCGGCGACCCTGGTGGTGCCACGCCCACGTTGGAGGCTATCCGTGTCAGCGCGGAATTTTTCGAGATCTTCTATCTGATTTGGGCAATCTGGCTGGGCATCTGGCTCATCCGCCGCAAACACGAACGCTAAAAGGAGACACCAAATATGAGACTCCGCGTCTTCGGTTCGCTGATGCTCTTCCTGTTCGCGCTGGCGCTTGGCGGGTGTGGCCAAACTTCGACGGCGCCCAATGAAGTCGGTCTGGTCGCGGGAGACTTCACCGTAACGAGCATTAGTATCAAAGCCGGACAGGCAGTTCACTTTACCGATCCCGCCGGAACAGGTGGCGTCCACACGATCTGCCTGGGGAGCGACGGCACGTGCGATCAATCCGCCAACGGACCACAGGCGCTCAAGAGCCCTGGCTTCACTATCAACCCTGGCGACCCCGCCAAAGACATCACGTTCGACACGCCGGGCACCTATAAGATCACCTGTAGCATCCATCCCGCGATGAATCTGATCGTCACCGTTCAGTGATGCTCCGGGCCATGGCGAAGGCAGCCGATATGCTCGCGGATTGTCACATTCGATCCCCACCGCGAACCACGCTCCCGCACACCACCCAGTGCGGGAGCGTATCGCGCAATCGCGTGGGGAGGTCGCACCACAGATATCGGAGGAATCATCCTGGGCGCTCATGCGTTTTGGACAACCCGCGCGGGATGCGCTGCCGATAATGCACCACCTGATGCCACTGGTCATCGGTATCGCCCGGTTGCTGACCTAGCCTCGTGAGGACTTCGCAGCCGCATAAGCCACGGGCTATAATGATGCGACGCATTGAGCGAATGCGATTGGAATCGTCGCCGCTGGCTGCTCGCCGAGACGTCGCGAGAGAGGTGACCATGCGCCACTCAGATCGTGCCCGCGTGGCTACCTTACTTTTTGCCGCCACAATGATTGCGCTTGGTGTGGCCTTCGTCTGGCTGCATCTCACTACCCCATCCGATGGCGCTCGTATCGAGCCGCACCCGTTTGTCTGGCGCTCCAGCGGCGTCGTCATTTCGGTGCTGCACCCGCAGCGGAATGGTCTGCGCACGGGTGATATTGTGACGGCAGTTGATGGGAAGTCTCTGGAATCCTGGGGGCAGGCGCTTGCTGATCCGGCCATGCAGCGCTCTCAGTGGCAGCCCGGTCAGGTCGTTACCTACACCGTCATACGCAATGGCGTTGCGCAAGATGTGCCCGTCACACTCGGGATGTATCCTCTGGACGCCGTCTGGCAGGAGGGTTGGAGTACCATCCTCTTCGCGCTGGTCTTCGAATTCATTGCGCTCTACATCGTCTTGCGTCGACCTGGCGAACAGCCTCCGCTGGTGCTGCTGCTTGCCGCATCGGGCATTCTTGGCGCGACGACATGGTCCTTCGGCTTGCAAATATCCGACCTGATTGGGAGCGTGGGATTTTGGCTCTATAAGGCTACAACCTCCATTGACTTCCTGCTGTACTACATTGCCAGTTTGCACTTTGCGCTCATGTTCCCCAGGAGATACGGGTTTCTGGTAGATCACCCATGGCGCGTCGGGGCGCTCTATCTTGCGCCGTTTGTGCTCGACGCGCTCTATCTCTCAGTGACGGGCCTCCAGTCGTCGAATGTGCTGCTCTGGCTAGGGAACGCCAATACAGGCGAGAACATCATCGTGGCGCTTTTGCTGGTGTCAATCATCGTGACGGTCAGTAGGACGTACCGAGCCAGTCAGGATGTAGAGACGCGCCGGAAGATTCGCTGGCTGGTCTTTGGCGCTTTGCTCAGCGGCATCTCTGGTCTCGTATTGTGGCAGATTCCCGCGAATGTGTTCGGCCATCCGTTTATTGACGCCAATGCCCTGGGATTGCTCGCCCTGCCGCTTCCGCTGGCGATTGCCATCGCTGTGCTTCGTCATCATCTCTTCGATATCGACACCATTCTCAATCGTACGCTGGTGTACGGCGGACTCACTGCCATCGTGGTGGGCGTCTATATTGGCATCGTCGCTGGGCTAGGCTCGGTGTTCCAGGCACACGGCAATCTTCTGATCTCACTCGTGGGCGCTGGCGCAGTAGCTGTACTCGTGCAGCCGTTGCGATTGTGGCTTCAGCGGATTGTTGATCGGCTGATGTTTGGCGAACGTGACAATCCGGATGCTGTATTGACTCGACTTGGTCAGCGGCTAGAGACAACGCTAGCACCTGATGCGGTTCTGCCAACAATCGCCGAGACGATAGCCAACGCGCTGAAGCTTCCGTCGGTTGCCATCGTGGTCAGCACGGGCAATCGGCTCACGACTGCCGTTGAGTACGGGGTAGCGCCTGG
Organism: Ktedonobacteria bacterium; assembly: GCA_027307065.1. Classification (GTDB taxonomy): domain Bacteria; phylum Chloroflexota; class Ktedonobacteria; order Ktedonobacterales; family JADMIN01; genus DAHUXT01. The sequence continues at coordinate 15,979 of DAHUXT010000020.1, read as the reverse complement.
GCCGCAAATTATGTTCCCACTGGTCTATCAAAGCGAGATGGTCGGACAACTGCTCGTCTCGCCACGCTCCCCTGATGAACCGCTCTCCGACGCCGATAAGCATTTGCTGGAGCACATCGCGCACCAGGCGGGCATCGCGGTGCACGCGACGAGGCTAAGCGCCGATCTCCAGCGTTCACGCGAACGCTTGGTGACCGCTCGCGAAGAGGAACGCCGCCGCATTCGCCGCGACACTCACGATGGCGTCGGACCAGCGCTGGCAGGGCTGACACTCAAAGTCGGAGCTGCCCGCAATGTTGTGACTCGTGACCCCGTCGTCGCCGCCCGATTGCTGGCCGAGCTTGGGACCGACATCGAAGCGACGATTGCGGATATTCGGCGGCTCGTCTACGCGTTGCGCCCACCCGCGCTGGATGAGCTTGGTCTGGTTGCCGCGATTCGGGGGCAGATAGCTCAGTACCAGGCGCAAGGTAGCCACGATGTCGACGATATGGTCCAGGCACCGATGCGGGTCACGATGGATGCGCCTGCGAAGATGCCGCCGCTGCCAGCCGCCATCGAGGTAGCCACGTACCGCATCGTATCAGAAGCGCTCGCAAACGCCGCAAAACATGCCCAGGCACGCAATTGCCGCATTACCCTGATACTCGACAAATCGCTGCATCTGGAGATTGCCGATGATGGCTGCGGCCTCTCGCCTGAACGCAAGGCAGGCGTTGGGCTCGTATCGATGCGCGAGCGAGCCGAGGAGCTTGGGGGCACGTGCGTCATCACCAGTGATCCTGGTAAAGGTACTCAGGTCGTGGCACAGCTGCCGCTGGCAAAGGAGTGACGTGTGGAGAGGACTCATATAGATGCTTTGCGGGTGCTGATCGCCGACGATCATCCCATGTTTCGCAACGGCATGCGCGCCTTGTTGGCGACAGTGAACGATATCGAGGTCGTCGGTGAAGTCGCGACTGGCGAAGCTGCCATTATTGAGGCAGCGGAGTTGCAACCAGATGTCATGCTGATGGACCTGCAAATGCCAGGGGTCGGTGGCGTCGAGGCGACACGGGCGATTCTCTTCGCCAATCCCCACATCCGCGTTCTGATTGTTACCATGTTCGAGGATGACTATTCCGTCTTCACGGCGATGCGTGCTGGTGCGCGCGGCTACGTCGTGAAGGGGGCGAGTCCGGACGAACTGCTCCGGGCGATTCGCGCTGTCGGCGGCGGCGAAGCGATTTTCAGTCCCGCGATCGCAGTGCGCCTGATGAACTTCTTTGCCGCGCCCAAACCCGCTGTCCCGGCGCATACCTTCCCCGAGCTGAGTGAGCGGGAACGCGAGATTCTCGATCTCATCGCGCAGGGGGCGAACAACAGCGAGATCGCCAGCAAGCTGGTGATTAGCCCCAAAACTGTGCGCAATCACGTCTCTAACATCTTCAGCAAATTGCAGGTGGCAGACCGCGCGCAGGCTATCATCCGTGGACGCGAGGCTGGACTCGGCTAATCTCTTGTCGTTTCGATACGTTGAGTCCGCCCGCGCAAGGAAAAGGCAACCCGAACGTTCCTGACGCATCGATAAACGCATCGATAAAGCCAGGTGCATTCGGGTTGCCATCTGTAGTAACGGCGAATCTACCGCCAGGGCTTGCCGAGCGTCGCCTGACCGCCAAGGAATGGTCGCAGCGCTTCGGGAATCGCGACAGTGCCGTCGGCTCGCTGGTGGTTTTCCAGCAGCGCAATGATGGTGCGTGTCGAGGCGAGCGCTGTATTGTTCAGCGTGTGGACGTAGCGCACGGTGCCCTCACCATCGCGGTAACGGATGTCGGCGCGGCGAGCCTGGTAGTCGTGGAAGTACGAATCCGAGTGTGTCTCGCGGTAGCGATTCTCCGAGGGAATCCAGCACTCGATGTCGTAGCCCTTGACCTTGGCATCGCCCAGATCGCCGGTGCAGATATTCAGCACGCGATAGGGAAGCTCCAGCGCCAGCACGATCTCTTCGGCGTTTGCCAGCAGCGACTCATGCCATTGCACCGACTCCTCGTGGTCGGCCTTGCAGATGACATACTGCTCAACCTTCTCGAATTGATGCACGCGCAGGATGCCCCGCGTATCCTTACCGTACGTGCCCGCCTCGCGCCGGTAGCACGGCGAGTAGCCAACGTAGAGCACGGGCAGATCTTCCTCGCGCAAAATCTCGCCGCTATGCATGCCGGTGATCGAGACCTCAGCCGTCCCCACCAGATAGAGATCGTCGGCCTCCAGCGAATACGTTTGCTCGCGCCCACGTGGGAACTGGCTATTGCCGATGAAACAGAATTCCTTTGCCATCGCTGGTACGAGCAGCGGAGTAAACCCCTTGCGCACGATGCGGCTGAGAGCGAACTGCATCAGCGCCAGGTCTAGCAGCACAGCCTCGCCCTTGAGGATGTAGCTGCGCGAGCCAGCAATTTTGGCGGCGCGCTCCAGATCGAGCCAGTCTAGCCCGCGCATCAGCGCTACGTGGTCGAGCGGCTCGAAGTCGAATGTCCGTGGCGCGCCGACCCGCTTCACCTCCACATTGTCGTCTTCGCCCGCGCCTTCGGGGACACTCGCGTCAGGGATATTCGGCACGAGCAGCCAGAGTTCGCGCAGTCGCGCCTCCAACTCACGCTCGCGTGGCTCGAGTTCCTTGAGCAATGCGGCGACGGCCCGCCCCTGCTGGATGAATCCGTCACGCGCCTCTTTGTCGCTGCCCGCCTGCTGAATTGCCTTTGAGAGGCGATTTTGCTCGGCGCGCTGTTCCTCAGCCTGGCGGCGAACGCTGCGCAGATCGCTGTCGAGCGCGAGCAGCGCAGCGACATCTACAGCGGTTTTGCGGCGGCGCGCAACCTCTTTGATCAACTCGGGGTTCTCGCGGATAAATGCCAGGTCTAACATGGCGATACTCCTTCGTTCGGAAAGTGCAAAACGCCGCCCATCTCAAAGGACGAGCGGCGTATCGTGGTGCCACCTTTGTTTGTTATCCTGCGCGCAGCCCTTACCAAGCGCGCGGCCCGGACAACCTCAACGACCGTTAACGCTGGCCCGCGTCCTGCCTTCTACCGCCTGCTGAGCGGCTTTCGAGCGGAGGCTTGCGAGGGGATTTCCGCAGGGCGAGCGCCGCGTCGCATCATCCCGCGGCTTGCTGAAGCTCTACACCGGCGTACTTGTCTCGCGTCGCGCCTGTATACTGTTTTTCGACAGGTGAGGGAACACATAGTGCGCTCTCATAGTGGTATGGTATCCAGTTCCGGGCGGAGTGTCAAGCGGCGAGACAGGTATTTTGGAGTATAATAGAACCTGGATACATGCGCGCGACGGCACATGGCATCTGCCCTGGCTGAGCGGGCTGATCGATGCGTCGGTCGCGTTGAACGTTACGAAAGCATCAGAAATCTTGCTGGCAGCGCGGCTGCCGTTCACATACGATAAAGGTATGCACGAAAAAAGTCTGACGACACTCGAATATCCGAAAATCCTGGAGCAACTGACGCATGAGGCGGGATTCTCCGCCAGCAAAGAATTGGCGCGCACACTCGCTCCGAGCGCCGATCATACCGAGGTGCGCCGCTTGTTAGCGTTCACCTCCGAGGCGCGGCTGCTGCTGGAGCAGCGACCCGATGTGGGCGTGCGCGGCGCCAAGGAAGTGCGTCCCCACGCGCGCGCCGCCGAACGTGGAGTCATGCTGACTCCGCACGAACTGGTCGAGGTGTTGGCAACCCTACGTGCCTCGGAGTACGTCTCGCGCCTGTTGCGCAAAGTCAACGAGCACTTTCCGCTGCTCTGGTCGTTAGCGGTTGATTTGCCGATTCGGCCCGGACTCGAAGGTCGCATCGGCGAGAGCATCAGCGAGGATGGCGACGTGCTCGACTCGGCTTCGCCCGCGTTGCGTCGAATTCGCGCTGAACTCCGCGCCGCGCAGCAGCGATTGCAGGATCGTCTGGGCACGCTGGTGAATGAATACCGCAATGCGCTGCAGGAACCGATTATCACTACCCGCTCGGACCGCTACGTGCTGCCTGTGCGCGCGGAGGCGCGTGGCCAGGTGAAGGGAATCGTCCATGACCAGTCTGGCAGTGGCGCAACCGTCTTCATCGAGCCAGCCGTCGTCGTGGAGATGAACAACCGTCTGCGCGAGTTGCATCTGGACGAGCGACGCGAGATCGAGCGCATCTTGCACGAGCTTTCAGAGGCGGTCGCCGCCGATAGCGCCTACCTCACCCTGGCGGTAGAACTGCTAGCACAGATCGATCTGCATCTGGCGAAGGCGCGCTATGCTGGTATGCTGCGTGCCAGTGCTCCTCGCGTCAACCTGGATGGGCGGCTGCTGTTGCGCCAGGCGCGCCATCCGTTGTTGCGGGGCAACGTCGTGCCGATTGACTTCTGGCTGGGTCAGGACCGCGACGGCGTTGACGTGCGGATGGTGGTCATTACGGGGCCAAATACCGGAGGCAAGACGGTTGCGCTCAAGACCGTCGGGTTGCTCAGCTTGATGGCGCAGGCCGGTCTGCATATTCCGTGTGACGATGGCTCGGAAATACCTGTCTACGCGGACGTATTTGCCGATATCGGCGACGAGCAAAGCATTGAGCAGAGCCTGAGCACGTTTTCGTCGCACCTGACGCGTATCGTCGATATTCTGGGCCAAGCGACACCGGAATCACTGGTGTTGCTGGATGAACTGGGCGCGGGTACCGATCCCACCGAAGGCTCCGCGCTTGCCCGCGCCATTCTGACGCATCTGCTGGCCCAGCGGGTGAGCACTGTCGCGACGACCCATTACTCCGAGCTCAAGGTGTTTGCGCACGAGCAGCCTGGGGCCACGAACGCGTCAGTCGAGTTCGACGTCGAGACACTCTCGCCTACCTATCGGCTGAGCATCGGATTGCCCGGACGCAGCAACGCGCTGGCGATCGCGACGAGGCTGGGTCTGCCTTCCGACATCATCGAGGGTGCGCGTGAGTACGTGGGCAGCGCAGGTGTAGAGATGGAGAGCCTACTCGCCAACCTGCAATCGGAACGCACCGCCGCCGCCGACGAGCGTTACCGGCTGAGCATGGAGCGCACCGAGGCGGAATATCAGCGACGCGAGGCCGAAAGACTGCGGTCCGAGATCGAGGAGGAGCGGCTGCGCATCCTCAACGACGCCAGGACACAGGCGCGCCGCGAGGTTGAAGAGATGCGGGCGGAACTGGCGCGTGTACGCACTCAGATGCGTCGCAAGCTCACCGAAGACGAGTTGGGCAAGCTGCGCGAGCGAACCCGAACACTCGAGGAAAGATCGGCGCCAGTCGCGCAAAAGATGAGGCCAGCGCGCCGAACGGGCACCGAACCAGCGGTCATCTCCGGCCCGCTCGAAATTGGCGATACCGTGCTGGTGCGCTCGATGGGCCAGCGTGGCGAGGTGGTGAGCCTGGCCAATGGCCGCGGAGACGTCGAAGTACAACTTGGCGCGCTCAAGATGCGGGTGCCAGAGGGCCAGATCGAGCGACTCAGTCGGCGGCAGGCGCGGGCGGCGGAGTCCGGCGGAGGAGCTTCAGTCTCCTTACCGGCGCGTGAGCCTACCCTCGCCCCAGAGCTGCAACTCGACCTGCGCGGGTGGCGGGTGGAGGACGCGCTCGAAGAAGTCGACCGCTACCTCAACAATGCAGCCCTCGCCGGGATGCCGTTCGTGCGCATTCTCCACGGCAAAGGCACCGGCGCGCTGCGACAGGCGATTCATCAGCTGCTTGCGCATCATCCGCTGGTGAAGTCTCAAGCGTCGGCAGCCGCAAAGGACGGCGGTGACGGCATCACCGTGGTAACGCTGTCGGGTTAGTGCGCACCAGCTTGTGCATTCAACGGATGTAGAGCGCGATATCGCGGGCCACCGCGGTCGTGCCGTTGATATTCAGCGTGACGAACACGTCATAGGTGCCCGAGTTGAACGGGTGAGTGGTGTAGTAATAGTACGACGATGATTGCGAGATGAAACGCCCATACACCATCGTATACAGAACCTGGCCATTGTGACGGATGGTGACGGTCATTGGTGCGGAGATAGCATTGCCAGACGTGCACAGGTTGACGTAGATCGACTGGCCCGAATTAAATGTCGAGGTGGCGTTCGCACCGGAGCAAGAGCCGTCGCCAAACGTGGCGAGCGTCACTGCGCGGAATGACGCGCGAGCTCGCTGGTTGAGAATCTGCTGCTGGGTAGCTGTCGCGCTCGGCTGGGGACCAGCGGTGATCGTTGGCGCGGCGGTCGCGGTCGGCGCTGTGGTGGCCGTTGCCGTCGTGATTTGTGTCCGTTGCGCGGTCGTGGCGGGCGTCAGTTTGTTCACGAAGGGCAGGCCATGGCCCGAGGCATTGTACGCGATGCCGCCAAGCAAGACTAGCACACTCGCCGCGGCAATCCATACCGCGAGGCCTCGGCGTCGTTTGCTCCGAGTCGGCCATGTGGCCGGAATGCGAGAGTCTTCGACCTGTTTTCGGCTCGCGGCGGGCTGGCTCGTTGGCCCGCGCTGCCCGAATGCACCGCCATTTTTGGCGCGCCATTCCGCGGCAGAGGCCTCTCCCGGCGCGCGCGCGCGGATCGGCAGGTTGATCGGCTGCCCTGGCACGATACCACCCGGACTCCCCTCCGCGGCCGCCTTGGCCGGAGAGTCTGCCGTGTCCGGCGAATTCAGTGTCACGTTCAATTCGCTCAACGGCGCAGCTCGGCGTACCTGAACAAACGGTGGCAGCGTCTTTCGCTTGCGACTAGGCGGTCGGCCTTCCTGTGCGCGGCGTAATGGCGGATGCGTTTTGCGCGCGCTCAGAATGGGAAGCGGCGCGGTCGTCTCCTCCCGGACTCCCCTGCGCGTTGGCGGCGTGGGATTTTCCTCTGTGTCGCGGTCCGCCACATCGTTGGTGGTGAGACGCTGGTTCGGCGGCAATGGGCGTGACTGTGTGAGTCCTCTGGACCGCGCAATGATGATCGGCTCCGCGTCTGGCTGCTGGGCACTCACATCGGGCAATTCCCCGGCGAACGGGAGCAATGCACGCGCAAATTCCGCGGCGCTGGCGTAGCGCTCATCGGGCCGCTTGGCGAGTGCGATCTCGAGCACATGCACCAGCTCCGTCGGAACGCTTGGATTGAAACCACGAATGTACGCTGACCGGGAATGTACCTGCTGAAACAACACCGATACCGGCGTCGAGCCGCGGAAGGGTGGGCGTCCGGCGAGTGTTTCGTAGAGTACGCAGCCGAGCGCATAGATATCCGAGCGTTCGTCGATGTCGCGCCCCTCGGCCTGCTCAGGTGACATATATTCTGGCGTGCCGATCGTCGTGCCGGACTTGGTCATGCCCCGCGCGCCCTGGATCTTTGCGATGCCGAAGTCTGTCAGTAAGAGATGATTGCTGCCTGGATATTCCAGCAGCATATTTGACGGCTTGACGTCGCGATGGATGACGCCCTGCATGTGGGCGTGCTGGAGCGCGTTGGCAATTTGCACCATGTATGCGGCGGCTTCAGGGACGGGGAGTGGCCCGTTCAGCCGCTTGCGAAGGGTGCCACCGGTGACACATTGCATCACCAGATAGACAAATTCGTCGTTTTCACCGGCGCTAAAGACCGCGACGATGTTTGGATCGTGCAGTTTCTGAACCGCTTTCACATCGTTATGAAAGAGATGCAGGAAGAGCGCTCGGTCCTAGGCGTCATTGGGAATAACTTTGATGGCGACGTCGCGCTGGCGGTCTACGTCGAAGGCGTGATACACCCGCGACGAGCCGCCTCGCCCAAGCTCGTCCAGAATGTCATAATGGTCGAGCCGCATGCCGATCAGGTCATTCCAACCCATAATCCCCGTGCCCCCGCTACCTAGCGTGCGCCGCCTCCCACTTTTGGAGCCCTCGTCTTGTGCCTTGCTCTCTTCACTGCCAGCGAACATTGTAGCCTAATAGGTAGCGAGTTGCTAGTCTGGGGGAGCATCGGCAGGACTTATCCGCAATTGATGGGCCGCTTTTTGCCTCCACTTCAATGTATTCGATGTCATAGTACACTCGATGCGCATGTGGTACGCTGGGCACGGACAACGCTCCCTTGCACGGGAGCGAAACGGTCGCGAATGTCGTGAAATGTCTCGAAGGGGAGCGCTGTATGTACAATCCTCAACCTCCACAATTGCTGCCGACACAGGTCGCGGAAGGACAGGCGCCAGGCGTGCGCTATCGTATTCAGGGCGAGCTGGTGCCCGTATTGCACATCTGGCTCGACGGTCAGGTGCCGGTCTTCTTCGAGCACCACGTGGTGCTTTGGAAGAATCCGGACCTGATGATCGGTATGCATCCGATGAAAGGCGCGTTCAAGCGGTTGGTCGCCGGTATGCCGATCTTCATGACGGAGGCGCGCGGCCCCGGTGAGGTTGCCTTCTCGCGTGATGGCGCTGGGCACGTCTTCCCCATTCATCTGCAGCCAGGCCAGGCGATCGAGGTCCGCGAGCATCAGTTTCTGGCGGCCACTGGTACACTCGACTATGGTTTCTCGCGCCAGAAGGGCATCAGCAACATGCTCTTTGGCTCGACGGGCTTCTTTGTCGATCGCTTCGCCGCGCAGCAATACGAGGGTGTTGTCTGGTTGCATGGCTTCGGCAACGTCTTCGAGAAGGTGCGTGCGCCGGGTGAGCAGATCGACATCGAGCCGGGTGGTTGGATCTACCGCGACGAGAGCGTGCGTATGGAGCCAGCCGTCTACGGGCTGAAGACGGGTGTCTTCAGTGGCGCGGGTCAACTGGTATTCAATCGCTTCACTGGGCCGGGTCGCGTCGGCATTCAGTCGATGTATCTTCATCTGCCACCAGGTGAAAGTGGCAACAACCAATCCTCTGCCGGTGGCGCACTCGGAGCGCTCTTCAACAACTAGCACGCGAACGCCGAGACAGGATGCCCATGTCGTCGAGATGTGGGCATCCTGTGGGCGCTCCTCATGGCTTTGTGACCTGGACAAGGGTACGATGGACTCATGCAGCGGGACGTGGCGTAGACCCTTCCTGCGGTGGCCACCGGTTATCGTTGTCTTTCATTGTTCAGAAAGTCGTGAGGATGGTATGGAAAACACGATTGTCGACCATGCGCCTGAAGCGCAACTTGCCGACACACCAGGAGTGCGCATTCCACCGCCGCTCCCATTCATCGGTACTCTCCTCGTCGGCTGGCTCATCCAGAGCCGCTTTTCGCTGCCATTTCTGGCAAACCCTATCGCCTTGATCGCGGGCAGCCTGTTGCTCGTGTGCTGGGCGGCGCTGGTGGTCACGTCGATTCCGACGATGATCCGCCGGGGCGGCACGCTCAATACCAATGGCCCGTCGAGCACGCTTGTCGCGTCGGGTGTATATCGCGTCACCCGTAATCCCATGTATCTCTCGCTGGCCCTGGGTTACGCAGGTGCCTCATGCCTGACGAACATGCTCTGGCCGCTCATTCTGGTGCCGTTGCCGTTGCTATACTCCCAATTCGTGATACTTCGGGAAGAACGCTATCTGGAGCGACGGTTTGGCGCGGCGTATCTTATCTATAAGTCGCGGGTCCGCCGCTGGCTCTGAGCAGGATGCGTTGCACTATCCATCTCCCATAGAGCATAAACGAGAGGCGAAGGGAACAATCTATGAGCGTTGAGACAGAGGCGTATCTGCGGCTTTTCAGCGAGGGATTTAGCGCGGGCAATCTCGCGGTTGTTGACGAGTTGGTCAGTCCCGACTACCAGACGCACCAGCGCGGACTTTCTCACGGGCCAGACGGCGTTAAGGCAGTGATCCTGCAATTGCGGAAGTGGTTCGCGGATTTCACCCTGACTCCACAGGCCATTGTGCAGGACGGTGATACTGTCTGGGGACGAAACAAAGGGCGCGGCACCAATACGGGTTCAGTGCTGGGCCATCCGCCTTCGGGCGTTCAGGTAGAGGTGGATGTCGTCGACATCATTCGCTTCCGCGATGGCAAAATGGTAGAGCATTGGGGCGTTCCCGATCAGCTTGGCATGATGGAGCAGGTGGGAGTCTTTCCCAAACGATAGTTGTCTCGAACAGGCGCCGATACATGTATCGGCGCCTGTTCGTGCGCTTGCGCCGGTCTATTGGCCGGTAGGGGGGCCTGGCGCGTCATCGCGTGCCCAGCCGCGTGCGCGTTCGACGGCACGTTGCCATCCGCGATAGAGTCGAGCACGGTCATCGGCGGCCATCGTGGGCGCGAACTCGCGATCCATCGCCCAATTGCTGCTGATGTCGTCCAATCCGCTCCAAAAGCCGACCGCCAGCCCAGCGAGATATGCCGCGCCGAGTGCGGTCGTCTCTGCCACAACTGGACGCTGCACCGGCACGCCGAGCATGTCTGCTTGGAACTGCATCAGCCAGTTGTTCGCTACCATGCCGCCGTCCACACGAAGTTCCTGAAGCGGTATGCCAGAGTCCGTCTCCATCGCGTGAACGATGTCACGAGTCTGATAGGCTGCTGCCTCCAGGGCAGCCCGCACGATTTCGGCGCGCCCGCTGCCGCGAGTCAGGCCAACGATGGCGCCGCGCGCATACGGGTCCCAATACGGCGCGCCGAGTCCGACGAAAGCAGGCACCAGATAGACACCGCCGGTGTCGCCTACCGACCTCGCAATCGCTTCCGTCTCACTCGCCGACGCGACGATTCCCAGGCCATCGCGCAGCCACTGCACCGCCGCGCCGGTGATGAAGATGCTGCCTTCGAGGCAATAGGTGATCCTGCCGCCGACTCCCCAGCCAATCGTGGTGAGCAGCCCGCTCTGCGACGGTACTGGTTGCTCTCCAGTGTTGAGCAGCAGGAAGCTACCGGTGCCATAGGTGTTCTTCGCCATGCCAGGGGCAAAGCATGCCTGCCCGAACGTTGCCGCCTGCTGGTCGCCAGCGTCGCCCGCCACCGGAATCGTCACCCCAAAAATGCGCTCGTCGGTGTTGGCATAGACCTCGCTGCTGGGGCGGACCGCTGGCAGTAAGGCTCGCGGTATGCGCAGGCGGGCGAGTATCTCGTCATCCCAGGCGAGTGTGTGGATATTGAAGAGCAACGTGCGCGAGGCGTTGGAGTAATCGGTCGCGTGGACGCGTCCGCTGGTCAGCCGCCAGAGCAGCCACGTATCGACCGTGCCAAAGAGAATCTCGCCGCGCTCGGCTCGCTCGCGTAGCCCTGGCACGTTGTCGAGCATCCAGGCAACCTTCGTGCCAGAAAAATAGGCGTCAATCACCAGGCCGGTCTTGCTTCGTATCGGCGCCTCCCACCCTTCGGCCCGAAGCGTATCGCAGAGCGGCGCCGTCCGGCGATCCTGCCAGACGATGGCGCGATGGATGGCCTTGCCGGTCACGCGGTCCCACACCAAAGTGGTCTCGCGCTGGTTGGTGATGCCGATGGCCGCGACATCTGACGGGTGTATCCCCGATTCGAGGAGCACGTTACGGGCGCATGCGATCTGCGATGACCAGATTGCCTCAGGATCATGCTCTACCCAGCCGGGTTGTGGATACAGCTGTGGATATTCCTTGTTGGACATCGCGGCAATACGGCCGGAGTGATCGAACAGGATGGCGCGGGAGCTGGTCGTGCCCTGGTCGAGCGCGAGCACGTAGCGCGGTGTGTCAGCCATCGGTGAGGCATCCTCTCTACGGCGAGCATGGATCTTGGCCGCGGCTACATGCTAGCATGCTGCCAGTTGGGATGCAAACATTGCTACGGGTTGCGAGATGTCGGCAAGTATTGCGGTAGAATGGTCTGGAAAAACGAGGGGGGCAGACCGCCACTTCCTATGGCGACCTGCCCTCGCAGCGAGTTGTTGAAAAACACGAACGCGTCCTTGCCCACGCGCGATCTTCGCACTTCCTCACAGCGTCCCGGCTGCTGACATGGACAAGTATAGCCAGGGTTGGCAGAAATTACCCCCTGGAAAACCCTAGTTTTTTGGACGAATTTCTTAGGTAATCGCCCCCGGTTCACCTATTCGAGGGAGCGGATGGGGTTCAGCCTTCCTATAGTCGTGGGCTACGAGGAAAGTTGATAGATGTTCGTACGCACCCCTACGAGGACAGCACAGGACAGCACAAGACAGCATACGAGTGCGCTGCTATTAGGGTTCGTGCTCAGTCGAGGTGGTTGGCTGCTTGGGCTGTCAGACACCCGCGAACGGCGCTGGCATGTCGTCGCACATAAAGGCATGCGCCATCGTCGCGGAGTTGCGCGCGTAGCCAACGCGCCCATTGCTATCCAGCACGATCAGCCCGCCCTCGCCCGTAGTGCGCCCGCCCAGCAGCCGAATCGCTGCGGTGGCGGCTCCCTGCGCGGAGAGGCCCGTGGCCAGATAATCGGCGACGCGTTTCGCCAGCAGCAAACGAATGAAGTCTTCGCCATCTCCGGTACAGGAGATGCCACCGATGCCAGCCTCGGCGTAGAAGCCACAACCAGGCAGCGGAGTGTCGCCGACGCGGCCCAGATGCTTGCCCGCGCGTCCCCCCGTGGAGGCTGACGCGACGATATTTCCGTCGTCGTCGATGGCGACCGCGCCAACCGTTCCGTGCTTGGTGTCGTCGGCGTGGACCGGCTCTGACTCGGCGTTATGACCATTGGCGGAGGATTTCGCGTCTCGCTTGGCCAGCAGCGCGTCCAGTTCGGCGCCTGCGTGCGCGCCATCGCCAGGACGATACCCATGTTGCCAGCGCGCATACTGATACGGAGTGATCAGGTCGCCGGGATCACAGAGGGTAAATCCCGACTCGCGTGCGAACTCTTCCGCACCCGCGCCAACGAGCAGTACATGCGGGCTCGTGAGCACGGCTCGTGCCACGCGCACCGGATTCTTGATACGCTCAACACCCGCGATAGCCCCGACGTCGAGTGAGGTGCCATTCATGATGCCGCAGTCGAGTTGAACGCGCCCATCGCTGGTGAGCACCGCTCCGGTGCCCGCGTTGAAGCCGGGATCGTTTTCGAGAGTTACAATCGCTGCTTCGATGGCGTCCAGAGCGCTACCACCCGCAGCCAGAATCTGCCATCCTGCCTCAGCCGCTGCCCGGCAACCTTCACGTGCCGCGTGGAAGCGTTCCGGTGGGATGAGTCCCGCGCCACCGTGCACAATGATTGCTCGTCCCATCGCGCCTTCACCTCATCATTGAAGCGTCCATCGAAGCGTTACATCCATCGGGCGCTGACACTACCGTTCGTCCAGGTGTCCACCGATTGTAGCATGATGGCGGCACGGCGAATAGTGCTATGGACTGTTGTCGCAGGGGTTATATATGGTTACTTGATGTCTACTCTGGGCGTGCCGGAACCGGCGGCGCCTCAGCTTTTTCGCCTCCGTGCGTGGGCTGTTGCGATTCGTCAGTGTGCGTTTCAGGCGGGTTGTACTGGGGTAACTTCATCTCGGCGCGCAGTCGGCGGATAGCCTGGTACACCTGTGGCGCATCCAATTGCAAGTCGCTCGCGATCTGCTTGTGGACGCCAATCGGCGGCACTGGCAGCAGGGGAAGGTAGCGCTCGCGGATACGCTCCAGCGTCTGATCTGTGCCCTTATATGCCTGCAACTCCCACCAACTGGGGAGCTGGCGACTGACGCGCAACTCCCTGATGACCTGCTTCACGACAGGCTTGGGCGCCTGCAACTCGTTGGCGATCTGCGAGCGAATGCCGTCGAACTCCACTGGCTGCGCAAGCTCCAGGTAACGCTCCTCGATCCTGGCGCGCAGTTCGCCGGTCAATTGGAATGCAGGTGCCGGTGGCCTGGGCTGCTTCGGGCGCTTTTCGACGGCGGGAGCGGGCTTTGCAGGAGCTTGCTGGGCGGGAACCGACCGAACAGACGGCGATACGATACCGGAAGGCCTGGGCGCTGGTGCGGCAGCTTCTGGATGCGGGGCATGTTCAGGCGGCGGAGTCGCGTGGCGCTCTGCAGTGCGCGCATGCGAGCCATAGGCGCCGTGCTCAGGCGGTGGAGTGGTCGCAACGATCGTCACACTGGGCGATGGCATGCCCTGGTTGGTGCGATTTGGCGCTCCACTGGCGAACCCCGCTTGGGATGATACGAGTTGTGTTCCACTCTTCTTGGCCACCCGCTCCTTCGTGAGGCAGTCCGCGCAGAACACCTGTTTTTTGTTTGTCTGCTTGAAACGCTTGCCGCAGCGAGCGCATTTCATTTTCTCGGACATGCCGCACCGTCCTTTGTGGTCGAGAAGCCCATACGATATACAAAACCTCTGTGCGGTTTTCGCAGTGGAGCGCAGAGGCTCGTATCCAGTATAGGTTCTTGACTCACGTAGCGTCAACGCTCGCATGTCTCGCCGACGTCACGGATGTTACGTCGCTGGCACGGCGTTTTCGCGCGGATGCCAGCCAGCTGACGTGTTGTGGCGCGTTGAGAGACTCCCTGCGAGCGCGAATGGCGCCGCCGAGTGGTGAGTGGTGTTTTAGGACGACACGCGTCATGGCGGAAGGCGGTGGCGATGCCCCACGAACGCTTGTATGATGCGGGCGCGAGATGTACACTCGACGAATGCAACAAGCAGTGCGGTCAACCAGGAACAAGGCTGCACGCGCTGAAAGAGCGGTGGCGTCTGCGGCTACTCGCGAGGTTGCTTCATCGTTCTCGCCGGGTTTCGCTGGCACGCGGCCCCAACTGTGGCAAATGACCATGATAGTGGTCTGCAGACTACCTGTTTAGTTCGGTGGAATCGGGTATGATGTGGGGCAAATAGTGCATCAACGAGGGGGCGAAGTCGCGTGGAGCATTTCATCCAGCAGGTCCTTCAACTGATGGGCACCGTGCCAGCATTCGTCGTCTATGGAATCATCGCGGTCTGGGTCGGATTGGAGAGTTCTGGCATCGGTCTGCCAATTGAGCCACTGATGCTCTTTGCTGGCTCGCTCACCACTCAGGCGCATGCCGAGGTGAACTTCGTGCTATCGGTGGTTGCCGCTTCCGTAGGCTGCCTGATATTCTCGGCCGTTGCGTACATCATCGGCGATCGGCTGGGTACGCAAGCCATCACACGGGTTGGACGCTTTGTCGGGCTGACCCAGGCGCGCGCTGACCACATTGAACTCTGGCTGCGCCACCGGGGGGCGTTGGGTGTCTTTGTCGCGCGCGAGACGCCGATGGTGCGCACCTATGGCTCGTTCATCATGGGTGCGGCAAGAATTGGCCTGCCGACCTTCTTGTTTGGGACCGCAATTGGGTCGCTGCTCTATTGTGGCATCGTTACCGCAATCGGCGTGGCGCTCGGCAAGAACTATACGGAGGCCTTCCAATTCTTCGAGCAGTTCGGCACCATTGGCGCGGTCGTGGTGCTGGGCGTCTTGCTGCTCGTGCTCGTCATTCATCACTTTTGGGGACGCCTCACGCTTCACCGGATCGCGCTCCACTTCCATCGCCACCACGCGCTCCACAAGCCAGCCACCGCGGAGGCCGACGTCTCGACGAATTTACCGGGATAGCGTCTGCCAAAATGCCGGGAGCGTTGAGAGCCGAAGAGCGAAGTCGTCCACAGACTGTGCGTCGACCGCTTCTGTCAACCCGAATGGTCGGACACCTTCCGATTACGCGGGCCTGTTGTGATATAGTGCCTGAGATTCGCCACGTTGATCGAGGACGTTACACGTGACCCTCTGATCCCAAATATGATAATCTTAACCTGGATTCTTTCCCATGAGCGAGGGCGGCAATATGACGGCCAGTGGGCAGGCAAATGTGACGGATGGAACGCGTACGGTCGATGTATTGATCGTTGGTGGTGGACCTGCCGGATTGAGCGCGGCGGAGGCGGCTGCCACGGCAGGCGCGAAGGTTGCCGTTCTCGAGCGCCAAAAGGAAATCGGCTACCCCGTACATACCAGCGGCGGAAGCTGGATCGCCGACATGAAGGCGATCGGTATTCCCGACGACCTCTATCATCCAATTAATCATGTGGCCTTTCTTTCGCCCAATCGCGAGGCGCGTTTCGCCTACACT
>DAHUXT010000209.1 GCA_027307065.1 Ktedonobacteria bacterium | reverse complement strand
GAGACCATGTTGGAAGCGTGGCGTCATCTCGATGCGCTCTCGGCCCCTGAAGGCGTTCAGACGTGGCTGAAAGCCATCTGCCGCAACGTCTGCCAGCGCTACCGCCGTGCCCACCACCTGATGGCGCAACGGGAGCTACCGCTTGTCAATCCCACCGAGATCGAGGATGGCGACGGGAATGACATGAGCTACCTTCAGGAGATGCCCGACCCGCTGGCCCTGGACCCAGTGGATGAATTAGAGCGGCAGGATTGGATGACGCTGCTTGACCGCGCCCTGGGTTTTCTCTCAGCGCCGTCGCGCGAGGCGGTACAGCTCTGCTATCTCAACGACTTGCCCCAACGCGAGGCGGCGCGGCAACTGGGGTTGACCATCACGGCCCTGGAAGCGCGGCTGCATCGGGCACGACGCCAGTTACGCCAGGTGCTCAACACTGAGTTGCGCGCCCAAGCCGAGGACTTCGGGTTGCCGGTGGCTGCCGACCATGAAGATGCGGGCGCTGGCTGGCGCGACACACGATTGTGGTGTTCGAAATGCGGGCAGCGCCGACTACGGGGCGCATTCGAGCCACTGGCCGCTGATCGGGTTAACCTCCGCCTCCGATGCCCTGGCTGCGGCCACGAGATCAACAGTTGGGGCCATGTGCCGCTGCAAGGTATCCGCTCATTCCGCCCTGCCTACAAGCGCGTCATGCGCCACGTGAGCAACTATTTCCAGCCAGGCCTGGGGAGCGGCTGGCTAGCGTGCACGGCCTGTGGCACTCCACAGCCACTGCGGGTCGTGGACGCGGACGAGGCAATCAGGGTGTTGGGCGGCACCGAGAAACAACCGGGACTACTCGTAATCTCACAGTGCCAGGCATGCAGGCGTCACCATGCGGATATCGCGGTGGCGGCGCTGTTGTGGACACACCCGTCAATACAGTCCTTCTTGGGCGCGCACCCCCGCGCGCTCACGGAGCCTGAGTCCTACATCGAATATCTGGGCCAACCCGCGATCCGCGTCCGCGTGGCCGCCGTCACCAGCACCCAGCGGCTCACACTGATAACGCACCCAAAGACGTTGCAGGTGCTAGCAACGTTTGAGGAGTAGGAGTAGCCGCGAGGAGGGCCCTCCGTGAGCCGATTGTCGCCTGAAGCGTCGCCCACCTCGGCTGCAAGCCTGCCATGGGCGCTCCGTTTCCTCATCAATCGTAACTTCGCGCTGCTCTGGAGCGGTCAGACGATCTCATCGCTCGGCGACTCCGTCTTCGCGATCACGCTTGTGCTCTGGGTGGCCACGCGAATCGCAGTCGGTCAACCATGGGCGCCCCTCGCCGTAAGTGGCGTGCTGCTGGCAACGATAGTCCCTGAGTTTCTCGTTTCTCCGCTCGCCGGAGTTGTCGCCGACCGCTTGAACCGGCGCCGCATCATGCTGGAGATGGACGCCACACGCGCGGTGCTCATCGCGCTGCTCGTGCTCGCCACTGGCATACTGCCGCTTCCCCTTGTCGCTGGCGGCAAGCTCCCTCTTGCCTGGCAGCTTGGCGCTATCTACGGCGTCGTCTTCCTCGCCAGCGTCTGCTCCCAGTTCTTCAATCCAGCGCTCTTCGCAATTACCGCGGTCACCGTGGCAGAGCCCCAGCGTACCCGTGCCAGCGGACTGCGACAAACGTCCGCGAGCATGGCCGGGCTCGTTGGGCCGGCGGTCGCCGCTGCACTCTTCTTTGGCACAGGTGTGGCATGGGCACTGCTGGTGAACGCCGCCTCCTTCGCCGTCTCGTTCGTATGCATCGCGGCAATGCGAGTCCCTACCGGCCCACGGGAAGCAGAACCACACGAACCACCAGCGAGGCAGGAGGGTTTCTGGCGCGAATTCGGCGCAGGCTGGCGCTTCTACTTTGGCAGTCGCATCCTGGTGACGCTTCTGATCACCGCGGTACTCTCGCTGATAGCCTTCGGCGCGCTCAACACGCTCGACATCTTCTTTGTGGCGCAGAACCTGCACACCAATCCTGGCTTCTACGCGGTCTTGATGTCGGCTCAGGGCCTTGGGCTGCTCATCGGCGCCATCGTCGCCACAGGCTTTGCCCACCGCATTGGAGTGGCGCGTGTGCTCGGCCTGTCGCTGCTCGTGTGGGGCATCACTCTCCTCGTCTACGCCAGGCTGACCGAGATTGCGCCCGCCCTCGCCCTGATGGGCCTTATAGGATTCCTGCTGTCCATGGCCCAGGTGGCTGAGACGCCCCTGCTGATGCACGCCACACCCGAGAAGTTCCTTGGTCGTGTCTCGTCGGTATTTGTGCCCGCGCTCAGCGCCGCAGAGCTTGGGGGCATCGCACTCTCGGGATATCTGGCAAGCACTGTGCTGCGCCATTTCCACGCCACAGTGCTCGGCATCACCATTGGCCCGGTAGACACTATCTTCACGGCGACGGGGGCCGCACTTGTGGCCGCGGGCCTCTATGCGCTCGTCAGGCTACGTGGCGTTCGGATCGCGCCAGATGAAGGGAGCGGCGCGGATAGGGCAGATTAAAGCAGCAACTGCGTGCCCGGATCATCCTGCTTTGCAGCGGTACATAGATGCTGCTTAGCAGAGACGACTTACCCCGAGCATCCGTCGACGCGGAGACCTCACTGCCAGGTGCTGGCTTCCCGGAAGAGTGCGGCAGCAAGGCGCGCGGTACGCGTCGCAATCTCAGTGGGAGAGTAGGGTCTCCCATGTTCCAGCCACCACGTGATGGCCTCCACAAACATCGCGGATACCAGGTCGGGGGCAAACGAATCGGCAAAGGTATGCGCTGGATGTGTGCTCACGGTTGGGCTGTGCGGAAGCTGCCCCCGCTCTTGTATCAGGTCGCTCAGCGACGCGCGCATCTTCCCGACAAACCACGGGCTTCCCTTGCTGCCCAGCAGCGCCCGGTAGAGTTGTTCGTACTCCGCGATGTGCTCGAAGAACGTCACCCAGATCCCGGTAGGATGCACCGAGCCCAACTCGCCTACCGCGTTGAGCAAACGATTCATCGCCTCGTCAAAGATTTGCTCCACCAGGTCATACTTATCCTGATAAGTGCGGTAAAAGGCTGCCCGGCTCACCATCGCGCGCTCGGTCAACTCGCCAATGGTGAGCGCTTCGAATCCCCGCTCCTCGATCAACGCGACGAGCGCCTCGCGCAACAGCTTTTGCGTGCGCCTTACCCGTAGATTGCCTACCTCGTACGTCGCTTTTTGAGTCACTTTCGCGCTCCCTGTCTCATTGGAGACATGTTCAGTCAATTGTACCTTGATGCGCTCTCGCACTTCGACTACCCTGTGATCAAACACTATTCACCATTTGGGACATAGTGTCTCAATTCGATCATACTGTCAATACTTCGATCCAACCCATCGCTGATGGGCAGAATCAAGCGCGTATGATGAGGAGCAACAACGATGCATTCGTTCGCACGCCACCGGCACCGCAAACCGGACAAGACATCGACCAAAACGACTAAGGGGCTGGTGCTCAACGCTGGCCAAGGCTATGACTTTTCGGCGCTGCTCTTCGACACCTTGTGGTTCCGTGGCCAGTGGCGAGAGCTGCGGCGGCGGACCATCACACTGGCACGCATTCAAGCTGGAGAGCGCGTGCTGGATGTGGGCTGCGGCACGGGAACACTGGCGCTGGAGGTGGCGCGGCGGGTGAGCAATGCTAGCCTGATAGCGGGCATCGATCCAGGAACACAGCAGATCGCCCGCGCGAAGGCGAAAGCGGCCCGGCGGCGCGAGCCTGTCAACTTTCAGGTGGGCGTGATCGAGCAGATTCCCTTCCCTGACCAGACATTCGACGCCGTATTCTCGACGCTGATGATGCACCATCTGCCCGCGAGCCTCAAGCGACAGGGGCTCGCGGAAATCGCCCGCGTGCTGAAACCGGGTGGACGCCTGATCATCGCCGATTTCACACGCAAGCAGGATCGCCACGGTCGAGCCGCGCGCTTTCACGCCGGGGGGAGCAACCTGCAAGACCTGACGGCCTCCATTCAGGAGTCAGGATTGACACAGGTGACAACGGAAGAGATGATGCCGAAGCGATTCTCCGCGTTCCCCGGCGCGGGCTTCATCATCGCATACAAACGCTGAGTCCAGGCGCCCGGTCTACGCCAGCGCAGCGTGATCGTCGTCGTCGTCGTGCCAGAGCGAGCGCATCTCGCGCGAATGAGCCAGCAAGAAGTCTAGCCTGCCCTCGGCCTCGATCGCGCCATCCTTCAGCACGATGATGTGATCGGCACGGAGCAGCGCGGCGCGGCGGTGCGAGACAGCCAGGCATGTCACCGGGCCGCTGGCGAAGAGACGATCCCACACTAGCTGCTCGGTTTCCACGTCGAGCGCGCTTGAGAGATCGTCGATCACCAGCAGGTTCGCGCCGCGCACCAGCATCCGCGCCGCAGCCGCCCGCTGCACCTGGCCGCCAGAGAGCTTGACGCCACGCGTACCTACGGGCGTCTCCAACCCGGCCTCCAACGTCTGCGTGTCATACTCAAGCGCAGCCCCACGGACAGCCGCCTCCACTGCCACAGGGTCGTCGGGCAGCCCAAACAAGATGTTCTGCCGGAGCGTCTCGCTGAACAGGTGCGGCGTCTGTGGCACATATGCCGTACGAGGCGGCACAAAGTGTGTGGCCGCATCATCTACGACCTGGTCATTCCACCGGATCTCACCAGACTCGCGTGGCAGGAGCCCGAGCAACACCCGCAACAGCGTTGTCTTGCCCGCGCCAACGCGCCCAGTCACCACTGTCAGAGTGCCTCGTGGCAGACGCAGGTTTATCTGTGAGATGCCGCGCTCTGATTCCGGATGACGGTAGGTCAGCCCCCGCGCCTCCAACAGAGCCAACCTATCATTTGGGTCGCGCACCGGCGCTGGCACAGCGGGCAGCGCTCCATGCAGGTAGAGCGGGACGTGTTCCACCAGCGCAGTTGGCGGAGTGTCGCCCAACAAGGCACCCATGCGCGCGAATGAGACCCCCGCCTGCTGGTATTGTGCCAGGAATCCCCCAAGCCCGTCGGTGAAGTCGGCAATGAAGCCGAGGTAAGCGATAAACAGGACGAAATCGCCCACGGTCATGCTGCCGTCGCGCAGGCTGCCAGCGGCCAGCAGCATAATGAGACCTGTGCCGATACTCGCCGTATTGGCGGTCACGGCGCCCAAAAACTGGGTGACCACTCGGTCCGCCAGCATCGCTTTGCGGCGCTGGGCGTTCAGACGGCGGAAGTGCGCCACGATCCGCTCCTCCGCGCCGGTGGCCTGCACCGTCTGCACCGCGGTAAGGATGTCTCCGATAGCCCCAGTAACCCGACTGGTGGACTGGCTGCTGGCCTCCCGGTAGCGGCTGAGCGCGGAGCTTGCCCGCCGGACCGCCACCGTGACGAGCAGCAGCGGCAAGGTAGCTATCAGTGCCATACGCGCGTCGATATGCAGCAGCACCAGGAAAGCAATGACCGCGAACAGACCCTGCACGACGGTCTCATCACTCCAATCCACGACGTCTTCGGCCTCGTAGGCGTCATCGCGAAAGCGACTGATTATCTCGCCAATGGAGAAGGGCAAGGCGGCAGCACCGGGACGAGACAGCATGAGCCGCAGCAGATTGCGACGCACCAGCCCGCTCATCGTGAACCGCATGATAATCTCGACACGGCCAGCGACCAGCCAGAGAATCGCTTGGCTTGCCGCAATCACCAGCAGAAGCGACACTAGCCCCAATGTTCCCACGGGGAGATGCGCCTGCCCGGTAAGTGTGTCGAAGATGGCGCGAGCGATCAGTCCCGGCAAGAGTACCAGCATGTTCATCGTGCCCCACAATGTCGCGTGGAGCAGATAGCGCCCAGGCCGGTAGCGAACCATTGCCAGGAGATAGCGCCAGGTTGGAATTTGCTTCAAAGTGACACCGCCTCGGCGGCGACTCGCAGCAATCCGGCAAAGCGCGAGTCCGCATCGGCAGCGAGAGCGAGCTGTGTCCCGTGCTCCACAACACTGCCATCTTCCAGCACAAGGATATCGTCGGCGTACGCAACGGTCGTGAGCCGGTGGGCGACGATGACGCCGGTGCGGCCTTCGAGCAGCCGGCCCAGCGCCGTATGCAACAGCCGCTCAGTGGCTGGATCGAGGCGCGACGATGCTTCATCCAGGATGACCACGTCCGGATCGAGCAGGAAGATGCGCGCACAGGCGAGCAGTTGAGCTTGTCCGGCGGAAAGTCCGGTGCCACCGGGTCCGAGCATCGTATCCAGTCCATGCGGCAACTCTTGCAGCCACATGGACAGGCCAAGGGTGTCCAGCACGGCGCGAATGCGGCCATCGGGAACCGTGTTGTCGAAGAGCGTCAGGTTGTCACGCACGCTAGCGTTGAAGACGTTCACCTCCTGGGTGACCAGACCGATGCGCGAGCGAACCGCATCGAGACGCACCGATCGCAGGTCCGTTCCGCCGAGCCGCACCACCCCGTCCGATGGGTCATAGAAGCGCAGGAGCAGACGCGTCAACGTTGTCTTGCCACTGCCAGTGCGCCCTACGACACCCAGCACGCGCCCCGGTTCCAGCCGTATGCTGACGTCTCGCAGAACCGGGACGTCCTCCGTGTAGCACAATGAAACGTGATCCAGTTC
>DAHUXT010000208.1 GCA_027307065.1 Ktedonobacteria bacterium | reverse complement strand
TGCTCGCGGGCATGCTTAGTTGCCTGATGACCTTGGGCATCATCCTTGGCGTGCTCCAGGCGGCCAGCCCCATCGGTTCAGCCCAGGGGAATCTTTCGCCGTTTGCGCTCCTGGCGGCTCAGAATTCCAGTAACAAGGCGTCGGGCCAGCCAGCTGGGCCGTGGGATACCCAATCGGGCGCGTCATTGCTGGGCCTCGGCGGTGGCGCTGGGCCAGGCGTACACGCGCCGGGAAGCGCTGGTCTGCCAACCGGCAAGAATACTGGAACAACTCCACCCAAGACCAGCACTCCACCGCCCTCCACGAGCGGCATCTCGGCCCCGCCGCTGCGTCCGTGGCCGCCAAGCTGGGCCTACGACAGTGTTCCGGGCTACTATTCGTTTCGGATGACCGAGCCCGCGAGCGGCTACTACTGGTGGGCTTTCGGCCAATGCACCTGGTGGGCGCAATACAAGCGGCAGGATGAGAATCTGCGCCACATGGGCAACGCCGAATACTGGGCAGCGGGTGCAGCGGCGCGTGGCTATCGCGTGGGGCGCACACCAGTCGCCGGAGCAACGGTCGTCTTTCAGCCAGGTGTCGAGGGCGCGGGCGGCGCGGGTCATGTGGCGCACGTCGTCAAAGTCTATCCCGATGGCTGGTTTCTCATCTCCGAGATGAACTTCTACTGGAACGGCGGCGGCTGGGGACGGGTTGACTATCGCTTCGCCTATGTGCGCTCCGGGGTCAGCTTCATCTATTGACGTGCGACGCGCCATCAGCGCGTTGATCCGCTGGAGACCGCTCCACGCTGGACAAAAGAGGCTCGCCCCGGCTAGAATGTGGAACGGCAACCCAACGGCCCATTGCGCAATGGCGTGCGTGAGCCGACGCCTAATCGTTGCCCAGATAGCGAGCCGATCAGTATGAGCGCAGATACCTCGACCGATGCCGCAGCGCCGCGGCTCAAGCGTACGCCACTCTACGATGAGCATCGTGCCCTTGGGGCGCGCCTCGTCGAGTTCAGTGGTTGGGAGATGCCCGTTCAGTATAGCGGCATCCTCGAAGAGCACCGGGCTGTCCGCGAACGCGCGGGCCTCTTCGATGTCTGCCACATGGGCGAGTTCCACATCGAAGGACCGGGCGCGCTCGACTTCCTCCAGGGGCTGGTGCCCAACAACGTCGCCCGGCTGGCCGATGGCCAGGCACTCTACACTCAGATCTGCAACGAGCAGGCAGGCACACTGGATGACCTGCTGATCTACCGGCTGGCCGACGCCCGCTATATGGCCGTCGTCAACGCGGGTACGATGGAGAGCGACTGGGCCTGGTTCACCAAGCAGGCGGCTGGTCACGCCGATATGACGCTCTCGAATGACTCCGACACGACCGGACTGATCGCTCTGCAAGGTCCCCGCGCGCTGGAGATTCTGCAGCCCCTTACCGCGACCGAACTCGGCGCCATCGCCTATTACCACTTTGCCGAGGGCACGGTCGCGGGCGTATCGTGCCTGATCTCGCGCACCGGCTATACGGGCGAAGACGGCTTCGAGCTCTATTGCGCCAGCGGCGACGTGGTGACACTCTGGCGGGCGCTACTGGAGGCGGGCGCGCCGCATGGACTGATCCCCGCCGGACTTGGCGCGCGCGATACGCTGCGGCTGGAGGCGGGCTACTGCCTCTACGGCCACGAACTCAACGAGCAGATATCGCCGCTCGAGGCCGGGCTGGGCTGGTCGGTCAAGCTGGAGAAGGGCCACGATGTCATCGGGCGCGAGGCGTTGCTGGCGCAGAAGCAGCAGGGGTTGCCGCGCAAGCTGGTCGGCATCGAATTGCGCGACCGTGGCGTGCCACGCGCTGACTACGTTATCCTGCGCGATGGCAAACCTATTGGCGCGCTCACCAGCGGCACCGTTGGCCCCACCCTGGGCAAGGCAATTGGCATGGGGTACGTCTCGCCAGAGAACGCCGCCCCTGGGACAGAAATAGCGATCGATATTCGCGGCAAGGCAGTGCCAGCGGCCATTGTTCCGCTGCCATTTTATAAGCGCGCAAAGTAGCTATTGGAGCGTGAGCAGGCGTAGAGGCGCCAGAGGAGAACGAGCAGCATGGCCAAGACAGATCAGCCAGACGATTTGCGGTACGCCGAGACCCATGAGTGGGTGCGCGTCGACGGCGATGAGGCGACCATTGGCATCTCTGACTATGCTCAGGATGAACTAGGCGACGTCGTCTATCTCGATCTCCCGTGGGACGCCAGTGGCAGCCGCGACTTCAAGGCGGGCGAGCGCTTCGGCGATATCGAGTCGGTCAAGGCGACCTCAGAGTTGTTCATCCCGGTCAGCGGCGCGCTGATCGCCGTGAACAACACCCTCCAGAGCACACCAGAGCTGGTGAATAGCCAACCATACGGCGATGGCTGGATGCTGCGCGTGCGGCTCTCGGATCCCGCCGAGGTGGCGAAGCTGATGGACGCCGCCGCCTATACGGAGTTCCTGAAGACCGCAGGACACTAAGCGCCCTTCCCTCCACGGATCATCCCACCGCATAGGCGCGTGTGGGAGCCGTGGCATTTTCCGCCTGCGCGCCGGTTGGCACGGTCGGCATAGTCGCTATGGAGCGACATCGTATAATGTTAGGCGGGGGTTCTCTGCCAACCTCCTGACAGAAACGTTGCGTCCCGACGATGCCGACCATCGCGGGCTGGCGAGGAATCGAACACATCATGAGCTATGTGCCAAACACCACCGACGAGCAGCAGGAGATGTTGCGCGCGGTCGGAGCCTCCTCTATCGAAGACCTACTCACTCCCATTCCTGAGGCGGTGCGCCTCAAACGGCCGCTGAATCTGCCCGAATCACTCGCCGAGCCTGACCTGAAACGGCTGATGCTTGGCATGGCAGAACAGAATGCCGATCTCGATCACTATGTCTCGTTCCTGGGGGCTGGCACGTACGATCATTTCGTGCCGAGTGTGGTGCCCGCGCTGGTAAAACGAAGCGAGTTTCTCACCTCCTACACACCCTATCAGCCAGAGGTGAGCCAGGGCATGTTACAGGCCATCTACGAGTACCAGACGATGGTCTGCCAGCTCACCAACATGGATGTCGCCAACGCCTCGCTCTACGACGGCTCGACGGCGGTGGTCGAGGGCGCGCTGATGGCGGTTGGCCCCTCCGGGCGCGGCGACGTGCTCGTCTCGCGGGCACTCGATCCGCAGTATCGCGCGACCTTGCAGACGTATGCCACCGCACGCGGCTTCACGATGCGCGAGATCGGCCTGGAAGACGGCGTGACCTCCGTCGCTGAGCTTGAGGCCGCGATGACGCCCGACACCAAAGCGGTCATCATCCAGCAGCCGAATTTCCTCGGCGCGCTCGAAGATGTGCGCGGCGTCGAGCGGGTGACGCATGCGGGCAAGGCAGCGTTTATTGTCGCCATCACCGAGCCAGCCTCGCTTGGCGTATTGGCCGCGCCGGGCGACTACGGCGCCGACATCGTCGCGGCCGAGGGGCTGAGTCTGGGCAACCCGATGGGCTATGGCGGCCCAGCGCTGGGACTCTTCGCGGCGCGCAAAGACTTTCTACGGCGGCTGCCGGGGCGCCTCGTGGGCAAGACGCTCGATTCTCGCGGGCAAGAGGCCTATGTATTGACGCTGCAGACGCGCGAGCAACAGATTCGCCGCGAGCGCGCCACCTCGAATATCTGCACCAATCAATCGCTGCTGGCCGTCGCCGCCACGATCTACCTCGCCGCGATGGGCAAGCAAGGCTTCCGGGAGTTGGGCGAGCAGTGTCTGCAACGCGCCCACTTCGCGCAGGAGCGCATCTGCTCGCTGCCCGGCTTCGAGCCACTCTTCACGCGCCCGTTCTTCGACGAATTCGCGGTGCGCTGCCCGCTGCCCGTGGAGCAGTTGAATGCGCGGCTGCGCGATCAGGGCATTAGTGGTGGCTACGATCTGAGTCGCGACTATCCAGAACTGGGCAACGCGGCACTCTTCTGTGTGACAGAGACCCGCACGCGCGAGGACATCGAGGCGTTGGTGGCGGCAATCGAAGAAGTGGCAGGCGAGGATTAATGAGCACTGAGAAGCTGATTTTCGAGATGGGCGCGCCTGGCCGCCGTGCCGCGCTGTTGCCCGCGATGGATGTGCCGACAAAGCCGCTGGATGAGTTGGTGCCGCAGGAGTTTCTGCGCGCCGAGCCAGCGCCCCTGCCAGAGGTGAGCGAGATCGAGGTGGTGCGCCACTTCACCCATCTCTCACAGCGCAACTTTGGCGTAGATAGCGGCTTCTATCCGCTGGGGTCGTGCACGATGAAGTACAACCCGAAGATCAACGAAGAGACCGCGGGTATGCCCGGCTTCGCGCGGATTCATCCGCTGGAGCACGAGAGCATGACTCAGGGCGCGATCCAGTTGCTCTACGATCTGGAAGGCTACCTCGCCGAAATCGCCGGGATGGAGCGGGTAACATTGCAGCCAGCGGCGGGCGCGCACGGCTAGATTACCGGGCTGATGATCATCAAGGCGTACCACACACATCGCGGCGAGGGACATCGCGACATCGTGCTCATCCCCGATGGCGCGCACGGCACCAATCCTGCCAGCGCAACCCTGGCCGACTATCAGACGGTGGAGCTGAAGTCAAATGCGCGTGGCGGCGTGGATGTGGAGCATCTGAAGCAGGTGCTTGCCGCGCACCAGGGCAAGATCGCCGCGCTGATGATGACGAACCCCAACACGCTGGGCGTCTTCGATGAGAATATCGTCGAAATCGCCAAGCTCGTCCACGAAGTAGGCGGCCAGCTCTACTATGACGGCGCCAACGCCAACGCGATCATGGGTATCACGAGGCCCGGCGATATGGGCTTCGACGTCGTCCACCTGAACCTGCACAAGACCGCCAGCACTCCGCACGGCGGCGGCGGCCCGGGCGCTGGCCCCATCGGCGTCGCCAAGCACATGGTTCCGTTCCTGCCGGGTCCTCTTCCGGCGAAGGGTCGCCAGGGCTACTTCTGGGAGGACGCTGGCCCGCTCTCGATTGGCCGTGTGCGCGCCGGGGCTGGCAACTTCTTGGTGCTGGTGCGCGCCTATACCTACATCCGCAGCAATGGGCCAGATGGGCTGCGGCACGTCAGCAATAGCGCGGTGCTGAACGCCAACTATGTGATGCGGGCGCTGCAGGAGTATTATGACCTGCCGTTCGACCGCACCTGCATGCACGAGTTCGTCTTCTCGGCCAACCGCCAGAAGGCGCTGGGCGTGCGCGCGCTGGACATCTCGAAGCGTCTGCTCGACTTCGGTGTCCACCCGCCAACCAACTACTTCCCGCTGATCGTACCTGAGGCGCTGATGATCGAGCCGACCGAGACGGAGACGAAGGAAACGCTCGACGACTTCATCGCCATCATGAAGCAGATCGCCGAGGAGGCCGAGCACCAGCCGGGCCTGTTGCTGGAGGCGCCACACGTGACGGTCGTCGGGCGACTGGATGAGGCGCTGGCGGCGCGCAAGCCCAATCTGCGCTGGCAGCCCGAACCCGAAGCGGCCACCGTCTAGCGTTTCGTATCTCGCACATACAACGTTGCCCTGACTTCACCTTCTGGAGTCGGGGCAACGTTGTCCTCAGTTGCCGGAAAGCAGCGGGTACATGGTCAGGGCTTGAATTGCCCAATCACGTTGCCATCCTGTTCCACCTACCGCCACCGCTCGACATCATGTTTCTAACAGGCCCTGCCGAATTCTAGCCAGCGGTACACTTATCGAAGAAAACCGGGGACTGTTGGCCACTGGCGCTGATGCTGAAATGGAAGGTCTCGTGGAACATGATGGTGACCCCATTTGGGTCGGTGAGTTGTCCATCTGAGATCGCATGCACGACCTGATTCATGCTGTTATTTTCGTCCCCGAACCACTGCGTTGCCCGTCCGGAGAATCCCTCTGGCAACCCAACAAATGTTCCCTGATTCGTCGTCGTAATCCAGAAGTCCCCAGCGCCGTTCTGAATGACGTGGAAGACTGCATTTCCTTGATTGCTAGCAGTGTTGAGGACCGCCGGTACACAGGGTCCGGCAAAGAACGGCAAGACGATATTGTGCCCGTTGACTGTGCAGGTTGCGGCGCCATTCCCGTTTGACGTTGGCGTGCAAGGAAGCCCCGGCGGCAGCGTGTCGGCAAATGCTGATGAGGCGGTAAATAGCGTCAGTGCGACTACGAGAACACCCAGAACAACCAAGCGCTTCATTTCCCTCTCCTTCCGTGAGTTTTCGCTACTCAACGTGCATGCCCCAGGCTTGCTCTGGGGTGCTCGTATGACGTCGCATACGACATCTGAAATTGGAGGCATTACGCAACGTGATTCTTCGGGGACTGAATAGCGGACCACCCGCCCATCGTGCGTCAAAATTGCCGCTCATTGGCGCTCGGGGTGTTTCGCCAATGGCGCTGCGGGGACAAAGCGATGAAAGGAGACATACACACCCGCAACAACGCTACCCAACCATAACTCAAGACGACCACAAACGTACTGAGGTAACAGCGATGATACTGCTCAATGTAATGCCATCATGTACCAGCGTAGCTATCGGGAATGCAGTTCGTTGTCGGCAACCTCAGCCGTAGCCAGTCTCTAACACAGGCTTAACAAGGCTTTAAAGCTCCTTCGCTACCGTCTCTCTGGTAGGAATGGCCCTACTCTCTAGCTGAAGGAGCGAGCATGA
>DAHUXT010000207.1 GCA_027307065.1 Ktedonobacteria bacterium | reverse complement strand
ATGCCGCGCTCCGGGTCGTACCCGCAACGCCGCAGCCCGATAGCGCCAGCGATGCTGATAATCGCGCCCTGCCAATGCGCACCAGGCCGAAAGCTCGATGCAACACCAGCGCCTACGAGGAGGTGCCAACCTATGGCCAATAAGCTCACCATCCGAGATATCGCGCAACTTGCTGGCGTTTCGACGGCCACGGTCTCGCGCGTGCTCAACAATAAACCCGATGTCGACCCTATCACCCGCGAGCGCGTGATGCAGGTCGTGCAGGAGCAGGGTTTTGTTCCCAGTATCGCCGCGTCAAGTCTGGCTGGAGGGCGCTCGCCGCTGCTCGGCGTGCTGGTACCATCGCTCACCTGGCCACTGATGCCGCAGATCATGCAGAGCGTTGCCGAGGTCATCGAACAGACATCCTACGAACTGGTGCTCTACAGCATCAGTCACCGCACCGACCGCAGCCTGCTGATCGACCGTATTCTCGCCACCCGGCTGATCGACGGTCTGCTCGCCGTCTACCCCGATGGCATCGCCAGTTCCGAGTCGGCAGAGCCGATCAATCGCGAGTCGTCTACTCATTTGCGTGAGATCTATGAGCACGGTTTTCCGGTCGTCATGCTCGATGACCAGAGCCTGCCCGGCCCGATTCCCTGGGTTGGGCCAGATAACCGTATCGGCGCCTATGAAGCGGTGCGTCACCTGGTGGGCCACGGACATCGTCGAATCGCCCACATACAGGGACCGCTGCAATATCAGTGTTCACACGATCGCTTCGCGGGCTACCGTCAGGCACTCGAAGAGGCGGGCATCGCCGTTGCCGCAGAGCTGGTCATTCAGGGCGATTTCA
This sequence comes from Ktedonobacteria bacterium, assembly GCA_027307065.1. GTDB lineage: Bacteria > Chloroflexota > Ktedonobacteria > Ktedonobacterales > JADMIN01 > DAHUXT01. The sequence continues at coordinate 5,863 of DAHUXT010000207.1, read as the reverse complement.
CCATCACTAGCGGACGAGCCGCCGCCACGCATCTCTTAGAACTCCCCGAATCAGAGCGCCCGACAGCGGTATTCGCCGCGAACGACCAGATGGCCTATGGCGTGCTCTCGGTTAGCGAAGATCGCGGACTTCACCTGCCGGATGATCTCGCGATTATTGGGTTCGACGATACCGCGCTTTCGGCGCACACACGCCCCGCACTGACCACCGTGCGCCAGCCCTTCGCCGAGATGGGGCGCAGCGCCGTGGAGATGCTGCTGGCCCTTGTCTCTGCCCCGCGCCTGTTTGGCGGTGGCGCGTACAGTCAGGTGGTGACTCCCGTCGGCGCGCGCGCGGATATTGGCTCACACCAGCCTATGCGCGTGCAGTGGCCTACCGAGCTGGTGGTGCGCGAGTCGTGCGGCGGCGAGCATTCAGGTACCGCGAGCGCCCATCATATCCCGGTGGACGCCGCCCGCTAATTCCGCCGCTCCGCACCAATTCGGCGGGAACCGCCGCGAGATGCTTGACAAGACAATGCCCCGTCCGTATACTGTAAGCGATTACGAAACCGATACCGGAAACGTATTCAATGAGACCAAGGAAAGGAGTGAATCCCTTTACCTGTCGAGCGATACGGCACATCGCCTGCGTCTTGCCGGGAGCCTTTGGTGTCCGGAAGCCATGCGCCTCCCGCTGTCCTGGGCGTTGGGACTGACTGCTCTGCGGTGTATCGTCGCTCGAACTGCGCGTATTGATCTCGTCCGCGCTGCTAGTGGCTGATTTCCTGGTCTTGCGCGGAGTGTAAACCCCTGTTTGATGTGTCGTGTCTGTTGCGTTGCGTGAGCTACCCGTGCGTCTCGCTTCTCCGGCAGGCTAGCATGCTTCGGCGCTGGCCTCCATCCAGCATACCCTTGGTTTCTACCGAAACGTTTCTTTGCTCTTGTATGCAGCCATTGTGTGCAGCGATTGTCTGCGGCACTGTGCCCAGCTTTGCGCGCCATGCCAGTGCATTCGTCGTGGCGCGCTTGCCAGATCCCGCGTCGGTGTCCACACCCATCCGTTGTCAGGAGGTTCGTCGTGCGACATTGGCACAAACGGGTATTTTTCAGCCTGGCCTTGCTTCTCGGCCTCACCATGATCCTCTCCGCCTGTGGCGGGAGTTCTTCTACGCAGAGCAGTGGGCCGGTTCAACTGACATTCTGGGGCTTCAATCAGCAGATCGCCGAACAGGCCGATGCCTTTAACAAGACACATCCCAACATTCATGTCACTGGCCTCAAACAGCCATCCGGACCCGATCAGTATTACCCCAAAGTGCTGACGGCGGTGAAGGCGGGCAATGCGCCGGATGTGGCGCTGATCGAGTATCAGTACATTCCCACGATGGTCGCGAACAACGCGCTGGTCGATCTGACCAAATATGGCGCGAGCGACGTCAAGAGTCAGTTCGACTCCTCCGCCTGGTCACAGGTCGTCGAGGGCGGCGCGGTCTATGGCTATCCGCAGGATACCGGCCCCATGGGGCTGTTTTACAACTCCGCCACCTTCAAGAAGGCTGGCATCGATCATCCACCAGCCACCTGGGATGAATTCGCGCAGGATGCCGTCAAGATTCATGCGCTCGGCCCCAATTACTACATCGTCTCATTCCCGCCCAAGAGCACCGGCTGGATTCAGGCGTTGATGTGGCAGGCAGGCGCCATCTGGTTCAGCGTCGATACACAGGCCAACGCCTGGAAAGTGAGCATCAATAGCGACGCTGCCAAGAAGGTAGCCAGCTACTGGCAGGGTCTGCTGGACAAAGGATTGGTGGCGACGCTCGACGACTTCTCCAACGACTGGAACGCTGGTCTCGATAAGGGTACCATCGCGTCGTGGCCGTCCGCCGTCTGGGGCCAGGGAGTCGTCAAGGGTAACGCCGCCGACGCCGCGGGCAAGTGGTCCGTCGCGCCGATGCCGCAGTGGCAGGCAGGCTCGAAGCAGGTCGGCATGTGGGGCGGCTCCGCCATCTCGGTGATCGGGGGCACGAAGCACCCCAAAGAGGCCGAAGAGTTCGTCCGCTGGTATCTGACCAACGACGCCAGCCTGCAGATCGGGGTGAAGGAAATCGGCTGGTTCCCCTCGAACCTCAATGCGCGCAAGTACCCTGAGGTGAACTCACCCGACGCGTACTTCAGCAATCAAATCGTCGATGCGACCTTCACCGACATTACCACCGATCCAAACTGGACCTGGCCGCCAGACCTTACCGCCGTCAATCAGATGATGGGCAACGATTTCGCCGCCGCGGTTGCCAACAAGACGCCGCTCTCTGGCGCGCTCGATCAACTGCAGCAGCAGGTGGTTCAGGATCTGAAGTCGCAGAACATCAACGTCGTTTCGTCCTAGCAGACGAGCCCATTCAAGCCAGGGCGCGCGTTCTCTCCCCGTATCGTCCGTCGCTCGCGGTACGGGGAGGGACGCCCACAGCGGCGCATGGTATCCTCAGCGTAACTCGATGGCATGACGTGACAATGACCTGGCGGCGTGTGTGGCCGATGCGTAGATGCGTAGGAGAGGTAAGGTTTATGGAGACTTCGACGATGCCTCGTGCCGCTGATGCGCGCCGTCTGAACACCCGCTCACCACGGCCACGCATCACGGGAAGTCTTCGCTGGCAGCGGCTTGCGCGCTTCGTCACGCCGTATGTGTTCGTGCTGCCGTTTCTGGCGCTTTTCGCGGCGTTCTTTCTGCTGCCGTTTGCCTACACGCTCTGGCTAAGCCTCTTCGCCGAGCATCGCAGCGGTCTCGGCCTGGGGCCGCCGCAGGTCGTCTGGGCAGGCGCCGCGAACTACGTCAAAGCGCTGCATGATCCCACCTTCTGGGATAGCATCAAGCGGGTGCTCATCTTCGGCGCGGTTCAGATTCCGGTCGAGATGCTCATGGCGCTGGTGCTGGCCTTTCTGATGGACTCAGCGCTCATTCGGCTGCGGCGCTTCTTCCGGCTTGCCTTCTTCGTGCCGTATGCGGTGCCGGGCGTGGTTGCCACCATCATGTGGGGCTTCTTCTACAGTCCGGGGTTCAGCCCTATCGTCCACTCGATTGTCGCGCTGCACCTGCCCGCACCCGATTTCCTCGGGCCAAATACAGTGCTCTGGTCCATCGCCAATATCTCTACCTGGGAGTTCACTGGGTATAACATGGTGATCTTCTTCTCGGCCTTGCAGGCGCTTCCGCAGGAGATCTTCGAGGCTGGCCGGATCGATGGCCTCTCGGAAGTGGGCATCGCCTGGCGGCTGAAACTGCCGTTGATTCGGCCCGCGCTGCTGTTGGGCATTCTCTTCGCGCTGATTGGCACGCTGCAACTCTTCAACGAGCCGAAGATTCTCACCAGCGTCTCGCACGCCATCACGACGACCTATACGCCCAATCTCCTGGCCTATAACATCGCCTTCGTGCAGACGAATTACTATTATGGCGGCGCCATAGCGATCATCCTGGGCGCGATCACCTTCATATTCTCGTTCGCCTTCACCCGCTTCACTCGCCAACAGTCTGGAGGGCTCTAATGGCAGACGCGTCTCTTGCCCAGAAGCCGCAAGCCTCCCGGCACACACAGCGCCCACGCGAGGCCATCGGCGCGCGCGCATTCTCGCCGAGGATGATCGCAGCCTACGTGTTTCTGGTGGTGGTGACGGCCTACTTCCTGACGCCGCTCTACTGGCTGGCGATCTCGACCACCAAAGACAATACTGACCTGTTCAGCTCATTTGGCCTCTGGTTCGCCCATTTCAATCTCATCCAGAACCTGTCTGATACCTTCACCTTCGAGAACGGTATCTACCTGCGCTGGATCCTGAATACCGTAATCTATGCGGTGGTGGGTGGATTGCTGGCGACGGTCGTGTCGGTGATGGCGGGCTACGCGCTGGCCAAATATCGTTTCCCTGGGCGCAACCTGATCTCGGCGCTGGTGCTGGGCGCGGTGCTTGTGCCGGTCACGACCCTGGCGCTGCCCACCTATCTGCTGATGAGCAAGGTCAACATGACCGATACCTACTGGGCGGTGCTGCTGCCATCTATGCTCAACCCGATTGGCGTTTTCCTGGCGACGATCTACGCGCGCGCCTCCGTGCCCGACGATCTGATGGACGCCGCCCGCACCGATGGCGCTGGAGAGCTGCGGGTGTTCTTGCAGGTGGCGGCGCCGTTGCTGGTGCCGGGGATGGTCACCATCTTTCTCTTTCAGTTCGTGGCGATCTGGAATAACTTCTTTCTGCCGCTGGTCGTGCTCAGCGATGCCAACCTCTATCCCGTCAATCTGGGGCTGGCTACCTGGAACTTCGATCCAGCGTCGCATCAACTGCTCTTCAACCTGATCGTCACCGGCTCGTTCCTGGCGGTGCTGCCGCTGATCGTGATGTTCCTGTTTCTCCAGCGCTACTGGCGCGCCGGGCTGGCATTCGGCAGCCTGACGGGATAGTGGCGCATCGCATGCCGCCCGCCTTACGACGCACAACCACCATAACCGACATCGTACCGCCAAGCACAGACAAGCAGGTATCATTCATGTCTTTCCCACGTGATTTTCTTTGGGGCGCGGCAACGTCCGCCTATCAGATCGAAGGCGCTACCCGCGAAGATGGCCGCGGCCTCTCCATCTGGGACCAGTTCGCGGCGACACCAGGGCGCACCTATCAGGGCGAAACGGGTGAGAATGCGGTAGACCACTATCACCGCATGGAGCAGGATGTAGCCCTCATGGCCGATCTGGGCCTGAGCGCCTACCGCTTCTCTATTGCCTGGCCGCGCATTGTGCCAGACGGTACTGGCGCCGTCAATCAGGCGGGCATCGACTTCTACGACCGGCTAGTGGATCAACTGCTCGCGCACAACATCACGCCAGTTGCGACGCTCTATCACTGGGATTTGCCAATCGCGCTTTTCGAGCAGGGCGGCTGGCGCAATCGTCAGACGGCCTACGCATTCGCCGACTACGCGGCGCTGGTGGCGCGGGCGCTGGGAGATCGCGTGGCGTGGTGGATCACGCACAATGAGCCGTGGTGCCCCGCCTATCTCGGCTATGTCGAGGGCGTACACGCGCCGGGCGTCAAGGGGGATATGCAGGCGGCCGTGGATGTCGGACATCATCTGCTGCTCTCGCACGGGCTTGCCACACAGGCAGTGCGCGCCGTAACGCCTGCCGAGACACGCATCGGTATCGCCCTCAACCTCTTCCCCATCTTCGCCGGAGATGCCAGCGCTGAAACACTTCGCGCTACCGAGCGCGCCCACCGCTTCCACAATCGCTGGTTTCTCGACCCAATCTATCGCGGCGAATATACCCCTGGCCTGTTCGGGGATCTCGGCGCGAATCCGCCGCCGATACAGGAGGGCGACCTCGCGATTATCAGCGAGCCGACGGACTTCCTCGGCATCAACTACTACAATCGCTGGATCGTTCGCGCGGGTGGGTCGGGCACGGAATACGTCACCGATCTGCCAGATGCCACCTTTACGCAGATGGGATGGGAGGTCTATCCCCATGGGCTGGGGCTGATTCTCGAAGATATCTCGCGCACCTATCACCCCAAGACGCTGCTCATCACCGAGAATGGCGCGGCCTTCGACGACGTCTGGAACGGCAACGGCCACATCGGCGATTCGCAGCGGGTGCTCTATCTCAGCGAGCATCTGCGCGCCGTCGGCGACGCCATCGCGCATGGAGCACCGGTCGCGGGGTACTTCGTCTGGTCACTGTTCGACAATTACGAGTGGGCAGAGGGCTACAGCAAGCGGTTCGGGCTCGTCTACGTCGATTTCGCGACGCAGCGGCGGATCGTCAAGGATAGCGGCAAGTGGTACGCCGGTGTCATCGCGCGCGAACGCGCCCTGCACGCGG
>DAHUXT010000206.1 GCA_027307065.1 Ktedonobacteria bacterium | reverse complement strand
AGGGGTTGGCGGTGCTGCTGGCACTCAATATCCTCGATGGTTGGAACCTGAGCCAGTTTCCCCGCGACTCGGTGGAAAGCTTCCATCGGCAACTCGAAGCGATGAAGCTGGCGTTTGCCGATGTGCATCATTTCGTCGCCGATCCTGTGCGCACGAGCGTTCCCACAGAAGAATTGCTTTCCAAATCGTACGCCGCTCGTCGCCGCGCGTTGATCGGCGAGCAATCGCTGTCGGCTACGGTTGGCGACCCATTGAGTAGCGACACGACCTATCTCTGCACCGCGGATGCCGATGGTATGATGGTGAGTTTCATCCAATCGACGTTCCACGGTTTCGGCGCGCACATTGTCGTTCCGGGGACGGGCTTTCCCCTGCAAAACCGTGGCCATGGCTTCTCGCTTGCAGAGAACCACGCCAACCTTCTCGCGCCGCGAAAGCGTCCGTTCCATACCCTGATCCCCGGATTCTTGACGCAGGCGGGACGTGCGATTGGGCCGTTCGGGGTGATGGGAGGGCATATGCAGCCGCAGGGCCATGTGCAGATGATGGTCAATACACTCGACTATGGGCTGGATCCCCAGAGCAGCCTGGGCATGCCGCGCTGGTCATGGTGGGAAGGGCGCTCAATCAAGCTGGAACCGGGAGCCGCAGCGCTTGCCGAAGAACTGCGAATTCGTGGCCACGATGTGGACGTGACTGCTGAAGTGGATTGGGCGGGGCGCGGCCAGATCATCTGGCGTCTCTCAGATGATGCGGGCGGCTACATCGCAGGCAGCGAGCCACGCGCCGACGGGCAGGCGGCAGGCTATTAGCCAGCCAAGGTGAACTGGCGGGGTCTGGACACCGCGAACAATCGTCGACAAGATCTCATCCTAGTGCTATACCTGTATAATGGGTGGCTGCCCACCCATTATACGTGGCACTCTCCCGGGGAAATGTTCAGGTATGCTGATATTCCGAATATTGTGACCGAGGCATTGCGTGCGTGAAGCGAAAGAGGAGACTCCATGGCTGATCTTATCCCTACCACGGTTGTCGGCAGCTATCCCCAGCCGGAGTGGCTCGTGGATCGCGAGAACCTTCGCAGTCGCCTGCCTCCACGCGTCCGGGTGCGCGAGCTTTGGCGCGTGCCCGAGCCCTTCCTCGAGCAGGCCCAGGACGACGCCACGCTGATCGCCATCCGTGATATGGAACGAGCGGGCGTAGACATCATCTCCGACGGTGAAATTCGCCGCGAGAGCTATTCTAACCGCTTTGCCACCGCGTTGGAAGGTCTCGACCTCGACAATCCTGGCACTGCAATCGACCGCACGGGTCACTCCAACCCGGTGCCACGGGTTGTCGGGCCGATCCGCCGCACTCGCCCAGTGGAGGTGCGCGACCTGGAGTTCCTGCGCCGCAACACCGATCAGCGCATCAAGATCACGGTGCCAGGCCCATTCACCGTCACGCAGCAGGCGCAGAACGACTACTATCCAGATGACCGCGCACTTGCGCTCGACCTGGCCGCGGCCATCAACGAGGAGATCAAGGACCTATTCGCGGCAGGCGCCGATGTCGTGCAGATCGACGAGCCCTACTTACAGGCTCGGCCCGAGAAGGCTCGCGCCTATGGGGTCGAGGTGATCAATCGGGCGCTCGAAGGCGTCAAGGGCACGACGGCCCTGCATATGTGCTTCGGCTATGCGGCTATTGTCCATGACCGGCCCGGTCAGTATGCCTTTCTGCCGGAGTTGAACAACTGTGTGGTCCAGCAGATTTCGCTGGAGGCCGCGCAGCCCAACCTGGACCTCTCCATTTTGAGTGCGCTCCCCAACAAGACCATCATCCTCGGTGTGCTCAACTTGGGCAACGTGGAGGTGGAAACGCCGCAAGACGTTGCCGCTCGCATCAGAGCCGCGCTGTCCTACGTCGGCCCAGAACGTCTCATCGCCGCGCCCGACTGCGGGATGAAATACCTCCCGCGCGACGTCGCCTTCGGCAAACTCCAGGCGATGGTTGCAGGAGCCGCCATTGTTCGCAAGGAGCTCACCTGAGCCTGGCTGGTAATACACTATGCGGTCCCAGACGCCTGCCCCTGGCATCACGTCGTAATGTCAGGGTACGGCAGCGACCAGTGCTGGAGTTTACGGGCGTACTCGCGCTGGAATCCTAGTGGCTCTGGATAATCACGCTCGAACAGCGCGATGAAGAGCGTGAGCGTCAAGAATGGATGCGCGCCAAGCTCAAACAGCTTGACATAGTCGTGTGTCGCCAGTGCCTCGCGCTCGTCGGCGGCGAACTTGAGCCACGAACTGCGTTCCATTTCCAGCAGATTCAATATGACATTCGCCCGCTCGGCCTCCCACCAGGTCACTGTTCCGCGTGGATCGGCACGGTAGCGCTCGACGAGTTCAGGATCGCGGTCAATCGTAAAGAGGAACTTGTTGAGAAGATACTTGCTCATGCGTTTACCCCGTTCGGATACCATGTGAAGTAGGCCTCCATCGTGTGGAAGAGGTCGAGCGTATCGGCGTAATCGGCCTTCACCTCTCCGGCAACACCCATCATCAGCATGAAATCCAGGAATCCATGTGTGGCATTGCCAGGCTCCCACAGGCTATCGAGCGACACTCCCGCCAGCGCGCCCGCGATATCGCCGTTGGCAATCCAGCCAACCGCTTTGCGGTCGAATTCGGGATCTGGGCCGTGTGGGCCGAACTGGCGCGGACCTCCAAGCTCAAGCGAGAGATGCCCGGTGCCAATCGCCGCTACGCGCGCATCGCTGGGCCACGCCTCGATGAGCCTGCGTAGTGTTCGCCCGAAGGCAACGTAGCGCTGTGGCTGGGGAAGTGGTGGGGCAAAGATATTGGTGTAGATCGGCACAATGGGCAGATCCGCCTGTGGCCGCGTCGTAATGATCGGGCAGGTAATGCTATGGTCTACGTGCAGCTCATTGCTGAAGGCGAGATCGAAACCGGCGTCGAGCCCCTGGCGCAGCAGGTATGCCGAAAGTTCTTCGTGCCCCTTGAGCACCATGCGGGGCAAGCCGAATTCGCGCTGCTCGTTGTAGTAGTTCGCGTCGTAGTAGGGCGCATTCCCGATTAGGAACTGCGGCATGTTGTCGTAGAAAGCCTGGTGGAAGTGGTCGGAGCCGACCATCACCAGGATATCGGGGTTGGCGCGCGTGAGTGTCTCGCGGTAGGCTGTGACCTTGCGCACCCATTCATCGGCAAAGTCGGGTCTGCTCTCCGGCGGCGACGTGCTGGCACGGTAGAAGAACGGATGGTGCGTTGTTGCAAGGACGGCAACCAGGTTGGCCATGACTCCCTCCCTCGTACGCCACCTGCTCACGGCAGGCGCTGGACACGGCTGATGAGTGATTGATTAGGGCTGCTCGGTGTTCGTGTTCTCGGTCGGATGTGCTGGACGGTAGACGGCGTTGCGGTCTACCGCGTAGTAGATGTCGGGCGCGATGGGGTGGCGCATCTCCTCGGCGATATGCCCAAGCAGCCCCGCCGTGCGCGCGAGCAGCGCCACTCCGCGCAGCAATTCGGGGGGCAGCCCAAGATCGGCCAGCGCGGCGCCACATACGCCCGCCCCGTTGAGCGGGAGCTTGCGACCCAGGATGCCGGCATGCACCCGGCCGATTGCCTCGAAGAGCCGCAGGTGCGGTCCCCGCAGACCCTCCTGCTCGGCGATGCCAATGATGACTGGCGTGCGCGGATCCCCCTGCTTATGCACTGGATGGCCCAGACCGGGAATGAAGCGGTCAGCGGCGCGCTCCGCGGCGACAGCACGACGGGCCAGCGCGTCCCATTCCGCGTCAGTCGTCGGCAGATCACCCGCGACGCCCCCGAGCACCATGGCAAGAAAACGGCCCGTATCCTCCGTGACGCCGAGGAAACGCGAGCCGCCGCCGAGCAGGCCTGCCGCAATGGCACCCTGGAGCGCATCCGGGGCACTGTAGAACGTGAGTCGGGCGGCAATCGCGGTGGGGGTGAAGCCGTGGTCGGCCAGCGCGACCAGTACGGCCTCAAAAACACGCACCTGCTGTGGTGTTGGTCGCTGCTGCGTTGCGAGCCAGAGGGCCAGCTCACCAAAAGCTACCTTGCCGATCAGCTCGCCAGCCAGATCATGGCCGAGCAACTGGATACGGTCGGCATCGGATGTGCCTAACCCTGTGGGATATTCGACTGGCTGCTGCTCTCCCATGTCGCCACTCCTTACCCGGCTCTCTCGCACTGATGGAGGCGAGCACTCCATCCGGGGAGTCTGTGTTGCTTCGTGGTACTAGGCATCTGGCCCGCCTTCCAGCGTAACGCCGTGACCTGGCTGGCTGAGCCAGGCGCGGACGGCCTGGTTATCCTGCCCGAGCGCGGGCGGCGGCAGCTCATAGCGTGGTGGCGTCGCGGAGAATGTTATCGGGTTGCGGATCATCGGCACAGCGTCGGCGACAGTTCCTACCTCCACGACCGGATCCAGTCCCAGTTCGCGCGCAAAGTTCACCCCACCTGCGATGCTGTTGATGGGGCCACATGAGATGCCCGCTGCGCTCATCGCACCGAACCACTCGTCGGCGCCCTTCGCGCGCAGCCGTTCCACCAGCAACGGACGAAGCGCCTCGCGGTTGCGGGTGCGGTCCTCGTTGTTGGCAAATCGGGGGTCATCGGGCAGGTCTGGCAGACCCAGCACCTCGCAGAGCTTGCGAAACTGCCCATTGTTTCCGGCGATGACAATCAACTCGCGGTCGGCGGTAGGCAGCGGCTCATAGGGAAAGAGGCTAGGATGCGCGTTGCCCATGCGCGTTGGGACAACCCCACCCGCGACATACGCCGAGGTATGGTTGACCAGCCCCGAAAGCGCGGAGGAGAGCAGATTAAGTTCTACATGCTGGCCTTCGCCGTGCTGAGTGCGATAGTTGAGCGCGGCCAGGATGCCGATGGTGGCGTGAAGTCCTGCCATCACGTCGAAGACCGAGATGCCCGCGCGATAGGCAGGACCGTTTGGGTCGCCGGTGAGGCTCAACAAGCCGGAGATCGCCTGCACCACCAGATCATAGCCAGGCAAGGACGCGCCCGGGGGCGCCGAGCCAAATCCGCTGATGGAGGCGTAGATGACGCCAGGATTGCGCTTCCAGACCGCATCGTAGTCCAGGCCGAATCGCTTGAGGCCGCCTGGCTTGAAGTTTTCAATGAAGACATCGGCGCGAGTGGCAAGTTCCTGGGCGAGCCGCAGGTCGTCAGGATCTTTGAAATCGAGTGTCACCGACCGCTTGTTTCGGTTGATGGCGAGGTAATAGGTCGAGATGCCGTCGCGGACGGGTGGCACCCACGTGCGCGTGTCGTCGCCCGCCGGGCTTTCGACCTTTATAACGGTTGCGCCGAGGTCGCCAAGGAGCATCGTGCAATACGGGCCAGCAAGCACCCGCGAGAAATCGGCGATTAACAAGCCATCGAGCGGGCCAGGTGGGCGCCTGTCATCTGTCGGCTCTGACATCGGACTTCCGCCTTTGCTGCGTCGGTATTGTCCGCTCTACGGACAACTGTCCGTTGCACATGGTAGACGACGTCGCTCGGTGCTGTCAAGAGGAAGGCGGTCGCGAATCGAGCCGACCACATGATGTCTAGGATCCCACGTTGATCGTAACCTCCGGACGGCTCTGGCGCAGCGTCCAGTCGTTGCTGATCGCCTCGGCGGTCTGCAGCAGCAGTGGCAGATACGTTTCGGTCAGTGTCTCGATGCTCGTCTCTGCCGCGTGCACGCTGACATTGAGCGCGGCGGCCACGTGATCCGGTCTATCGTAGACGGGCGCGGCGATTGAACGGATGCCACGCGCCAGTTGCTCGTCGGTGATCGCCCAGCCGCGGGTGCGCACCTCGCGCAGCGCGCGGTCACGCTCCTCGGGGGTGGGATTCCAGCGTGGCGTGATGCCCGAACGACTTGGCTGGCTGAGCGTTTGCTCCAGGGCGTTATCGGAGAGTGTCGCGAGCAGCACCTTCCCCAGCGAGGTTTGCAGCGCGGGAAAGCGCGTGCCGATGGTGACCGCAAGCGTAATGATCTTGGGCACCGCAACCCGTGTCACATACACAATGTCGGACCCGTCGAGTTGCGCGAGCGACGAGGATTCTCCGGTGCGGGCGACGAGTTTCTCCATGTGCGGACGTGCCAGCTCCCAGATGCTGGTCGAGCCAATGTACGCCATGCCCAGTTCGAGAACACGCGGCGTCAGCGCGAACGTTCCGCCGACAGCGCGGACGTAGCCTAGCTCTTCCAGTGTCAGCAGGATGCGCCGCGCAGTGGGCCGGGCAAGCCCGGTGGTGCTCGCCACCTCGCTGAGACTCATCGTAGGCCGGTGCGGCGCGAATGCGCGTATGACATCCAGGCCGCGCGCCAGCGCCTCGATAAAGTCTGGTCCTGTCTGGTCGCGCATCATGCCTCCCTGGCCGTTGCGGCGGCATATCGGCATCGTCATCGCACGCATGCGCCACCATTGTACTCTAATGGTGAGCATACTGGTAACCGCGCATGCATGTCTACTCTGACGTATCTTCGGCGACGCGCGAGCGTGCGGCTGACGCATGGTTGACGCCCCCTTGACACCATCCCGGTCGTCGTGTAGCATTCTCGTCGGACGAGTGTCCGCTGTGCGGACAGTGCGCCTCTTCCCTTCGATGTGGATGGGCGATTTGGCGAACAGGACGCTGGCAAAGTAGCCAGGCGACCGGCATCCCGGCCGGCGCAAAGGCCACGCAGTGCCACCGCTTCGCA
>DAHUXT010000205.1 GCA_027307065.1 Ktedonobacteria bacterium | reverse complement strand
CCGAGGATAGTCGCTGTCGCGCCGTGTCTCAAGATCACACGATTGCTGAAGTTGGTCGCGATATCGGCGCCGGTTTGGTCATTGGCGTCGTACACCACGAGAATGCGATGAGCTTGTAGGTCGGTCGCAGCCGCGTCAGCCAAATCCAATGCCTGCTGCGAATCCGAGGGCACCATGCTATAGAAGTTGCCCGCGGTGTTTTCGAGATTGTCGGCGCTCGCAATTGGCGAGATGACCGGCAAACCAGACACACCCAGGGCGGCCATCGCCAGTCGGCTCTGGTTCGACTCTGGCCAGCCGACGATGCCGACGATATGCTGCACATTACCCCGATGGATCTGGTCGAGCATCAGCGATGAAGCAAGCTTCGCATCCGATGGGTCCGTACCAGAGTTCAGGATGAGCACGCGCAGCTTGAGATGTCCTGGCAGTGTCGATGACGCGTTGAAGCGTTGCTGCGCCAGGTAGATGCCCTGCATCTCGTAGCGCGCGGCGTCACTCCCTTCGGGGCCGGAGCCATCGCCGTTATCGTCGGCGCCAAATGCCACCCCGGCAATCACCGTGACGTACGGCGAGTTATCCGCGAGAACTTGCAGGTCAGCGGCGTAGATGAGTGCCTCGACGTCAGACGGCTCACTGTTGACCGCCGCCTCATACGCGGTGAGTGCGCCATGGATATCGCCAGCGCTCAACGCCAGCGCGCCTCTTTGTTTCAGGTTATAGTCAGGTTGCTGTGTGTCGAAGACGAACTCACCACCACTCAAGCCAATGCCTTTCGACTGATAGTATGGGGCAAAGGCGCTCGTAATGGTCTGGGAGGGGCCTCCAGACGACGCGTTGTGTGGCTGCAAAGCATAGAAGATCGCGCCGCCGAGAACCGCGATGAGCGTCAGGACGATGCTTACGAAGAAGAGCGGATTCTGGGTGAGCCGTTGACGTGGGCCAACCAGCCGACCCTGGGCGTCGCGCAGCGGTCGCAATCCGGTGGGGCTGTTTGCATCGAGCTCCTCATCCACATGCGTGAGCCGCTTGCCCGACGCGAGTGGAGCAAGCATCGCTCGCAGCGCCTCGGGTGTCTGGAAGCGCTGGCCCGGTGAGGGACGTAATCCCTGTCCAAGGATATCTTCTAGTTCCAGCGAGACGGCAGGATTCGCATGGCGCGCCAGTGGAAAGAGACGCCCGACCGGCTCGACACCGGTGATCGCGTGATGCATGACGGCACAGGTAGCGTAGAGGTCGGAGCGCATGTCGGCTGTGCCACGCGCCTGCTCGGGTGCGGAATATGGGCTGAGCGCGCCCGCTGGACCATGAGATACCTGGCCGGTTGGGGCAATCAGCAGGGTTGGCGACAGGCCAACCAACGTCACCTGGCCACCGGGGCGCAATACAATATTCGCCGGGCTGATGTTGCCATGAATGACTGGCACCGGGTTATGCTCGAGTGTCGCCAGAATATCGACGACCTGGAGTGCCATCCCGATGACGGTGGTCTCTGGCAGTGGGCCATGGGCGCGCTGCATGCGGTCGAGTAGGCGATCACCGGATGGCAACTCGAGGACCAGGAAATGGCGGCGCTGCTCCACGAAGCTGTCGCGGAGATGAGCGATGCCAGCCACCTGCGACAGTGAATCCAGCCGCCGAGCGATGTCATGCCGGATATACTCGGCGTCTTCGGGATGTGTCACCCCAAGCGGCAGTTCCTGCACCAGCACGCGCTCGTTCGGCAATGCGGTATCGGTGGCTACCATCAGCGGCGGCTCGGTATCACCCCCAGTCGCGCCGTTCAGCCACCGCTGGATGATGCGGTAGCGACCATTCTTGAGCGCGGTCCCCGGAGTGAGTACCGTCATCAGGGCGAGCGGTGCGCGTCCAGCCGCCACGGGAGCGGCGGGTGGGGAATAGGGTACTGGCATCCCGGGCATCGAGAGCGGGCCACCCGGTGGCAATCCATATCTACTGTCGGGCGGATAGACGTCTGGCGGATTGACCATGAACATCGGCGGTAGCTGTGGCTGCGCCGCGCCGCGCTGGTCGAGTTGATCGGAGTCGCTCCCATAATACGAGGGATACTGTGGGTACTGAGACGGGAAGTCGGCATTGAGAGGCCGCGATGCCGGCGAGACGGGCGGCACGCTCCCCTGGCCGTTGCTCCAGCCGTTGCCGTGTGGGGTCGGCGTGCCATTCGGGCCATTGGCGAAGGGAGATGATGGCCCGAATGATGGTGGAGCGCCCCCGGCCGAAGAGAGCCACGGCGGCAGCGGTGTCTGCGCGGGCTGACCGCCGAGCGCTGGCCATTCTTCGCGCCAGACACCATCGACAGGCTCGTCATAGCCACCAGCGTTGCGGCCACCATAGTTGCCGCCAGGATTGCCGCCGTAGTTGCCATACGCCGGCAGTAGTGGGCTTCCGCACCGGGCGCATATCTCCTGCCCTGGCGCGTTCAGGGTCCCACATTGCGGACACTGCATGAGTCTCGTCCCTCCGCGAACATCCGCCACACCATCTCGTGCGATTCCCAAATATATTCAGTCGTTTGGTGCGCTGGCTGAAGTTGTGTGGTGCTTGTGTGGTGCTATTGTATCGCGTCGCGCAAGCATCGTGCGTGGAAATGGCCCCTCGGTGGGACATTCCGTTGCGTTTTGACGCGCTGGGCTTGCAATCAGCGTACAATATCGACTAATAGAGCGTGCCCTGGATCGAACAAGTTCAGACATGACAAGCGCTCCGACCAACGCTCCGAAATCACGTCGACTGAGAGAAGTGTGACCCGCATGACGACAGACGCCGCCGCGAATCGCAACGCTGACGACATCCCCGACGACGCTTCACGCCTTGCCCCAGAAATCATCCCTGCCGCATATATCACCGGCGGCGAAACGGACGCAGCCGCACCGGCTACCGACGCTCACGTGGCGCGGGAGGCCGAGTGGCTGGCGCGCTTCGATGCGGGCATCCAGCGCAACACCGTCCGCGACACCTGGAACTGGGCGTGGAAGGATACCGCCATGCGTGTGTTGCCATTTGCCGTGGGCGCGGGCGCCTATGCGTGGCTCTCTGGGCAAGGACTGGAAGGCATTGGCATCACCCACGAGGGCTGGCAGCGCGAGACGCTCCTCGGCATCGCCATCGGCATTCCGCTGGCGGGGCTGGCCGCATTCTTCCGCGAGAAGGTCGCCCCCGGCTACCGGCTGCCCACCGACGCCGATCAGGTGGCGCAGACACTCTTCTACTTCACGGTAAACGCTCCCGGCGAAGAACTGTTCTGGCGTGGGACTGTGCAGGATCTCGCGGTGCGCGGGTTGGCGCGTGTGCCTCGCCTGCGCAAGTTGGCGGGCCTGATCGGCTGGGCGGCGACCACGGCGGTCTTTGGCGCGTACCACCGGCTCGGCAACTGGAGCTGGCGCTCGATTGCGGGCGTCACCTTCGCCGGAGCGATCTTTGGCGCGCTCTACCAGTGGCCGCGCGGCAAGCGATC
This sequence comes from Ktedonobacteria bacterium, assembly GCA_027307065.1. Taxonomy (GTDB): domain Bacteria; phylum Chloroflexota; class Ktedonobacteria; order Ktedonobacterales; family JADMIN01; genus DAHUXT01. Next base: position 3,303 of record DAHUXT010000205.1, on the reverse strand, counting down.
GATTCTCGCGCCGACGATTGCCCACGGATTCGCCACAGCTGGTTTTCTGAGTTGGGCCGATGTCTACCAGTATCAGCGCGAGCGGCGGCGCTTCCTGACATTGATGCGTTCGATGAACGAGCACTAGACCCGCTAGTTGCCGAAGAGTGACGGGCTCGCCTGGGCGACCATCAGCCCCTCGGCGGCGAACATGCCGATGGCCAGCGCGGCGGCCAAGCCAAAGTAGAAGACGGTGACGTAGGCGCGCGCCAGCAGCGGAATCTTGTAATAAGGATCGCCGGTGGCCATGATGCGAAAACGCCTGACCGTCTCCAGAAAGCCGAGCCAGAGCAGCACCAGCAACAGGATACTGTGGGTGTAGAAGAACGCGGCACCCATCAGCACCAGGCCAACTGGCCAGATCCAGCGCGAGATCGCGCCGACGATGCGGCCGCCATCCAGCGGTGAGACCGGGATGAGATTGACCAAATTGATGAAGAAGCTAAAGTAGCTCAGCGGCAGCAATACCGTGATCCCCGTCACCTGATAGAGCCAGAGACAGGCCGCACTGGCCAGCGCCCCCGCAAAAGGCCCGGCGATAGCGATCTCCGCCTCGTCGCGCACGTTGACCGGCATCCGCCGCATGGCGACATACGCGCCCAGCAGTGGAATGAAGACCGGCCAGCTTGCCGGGAGCCCCTTGGCGCGAATGACGATGTAATGGCCCATCTCGTGCACAAAGAGCAGCGCCAGAATCCCCAGGCCAAACTGCCAGCCAAAGAGCAGCGCATAGGCCGCGAGGCTGGCGACAGCGCTCAAAAAGGGCAGCAATACCTTGCCCACTACCGCAACCTTCGAGAGCACCGCCAGAACTGCCGCGCCCGATGCGCAGCCCGCCGCATTTTTGCGTCCAGCCGGAGCGTTGTGTGGCGACGCTGGACCATCGGTCTGCCCGTATGGCGGATATGACGGATAGGGAGTATTCATCGCCTCTTGCGTCTGCTGCGCGGCCCGCTGCTCGGCGATATAGGGCACGTATGAGGCGAGGTGTCGTGACGGTGGACCGCCGGATTGCCCGGGCGACTCGGGCGACGCGTGCTCTGGTGGTGGCGGCGGAATCGTCTCCCACCCGCTCTGCCACGGATCATTTACGCTGTGCGGCTGCTCCGCATCGTCTCGATCTGGCCGAACGTCCATGCGCTGCCCCTCTCCCCATCGCGTCTGTTGCGCTGCTGCTCTCCCACGGTCTACCGCAATTATAGCCCGTGGCGACCTGCCCCCGCCGTAACAGCGGCGCGCACCAGCGGAGCCAGCCTGTTGATCCCTTCGGCCAGGCGCTCTTCGGGCATCCCACCAAAGCCCAGCACCAGCCCCGGATGCGGCGCGCCCTGGTAGTGTGGGCTGAGCGGCATACAGGCAATGCCTTGGTGGAGCGCCTCATTGACGAGGGCCACGTCGTCTACGCCATCGGGCAGCCGTGCCAGCAGATGAATTCCGGCCTCGGCGGGACCAACACTGACGAGATCTCCCAGGTGTTCGTGCAGCGCGGCGGAGAGAGCATCGCGCCGGGTGCGATAGAGGCGGCGCATGCGAGCGAGGTGGCGCTCCAGTTCGCCCGCCTCGATGAAACGGGCAACGGCCATCGCGTCGCGCCAGGCGGGATGGCGGTCGCTGGCGGCACGGGCGCGAGCCACAGGCTCGATCAGCCATTGTGGCAGGACGGCGAAACCCAAGCGCACGGCTGGGTAGAGTGCCTTGGCAAACGTTCCGAGATAGATGACCTCGTCGCGGTCGTCCAACCCACGCAGGGCCTCCAGTGGCTGCCCTTCGAGCCGCAGATCGCCGTCGTAGTCATCTTCCACCAGCACGACACCCGCCCGCCGCGCCCAGTCGAGCAGCGCCACCCGCCGCTCCAGCGAGAGCGTGACGCCGGTGGGGTATTGGTGCGATGGCGTCACAATCGCCAGCCGGGGCTTGCCCTCGGTGCCGACATCGCCCAGGCGGCTTGGCGTTGGCAACGTATCTACCCGCACGCCCTGCGCGTCGACAGGCATGCCTGCCAGCACCGCTCCCTCCGCCAGAAACGCCGCGTGAAAGCCGACGTAGCTGGGATCCTCGACGAGCAGCTGCTGCCCCGGCTCGATCAGCAACCGCGCCAGCAGCGCCAACATCTGCTGCACGCTGCCCGCCACTAGAATCTGCTCCGGCGCGCAGCGCACTGCCCGCGAACGGCGCAACCACGCGGCAATCGCCTCGCGTGTTTCCAGCGGACCCAGCAGCGCGTCCCACTGGCCCGCCGATGGCAGCGCATACGCGGCATCCGCTGGGGGCGCATCACCCGCCAGGGGATCGGGCCAGCCGACAATACGGCGCCAGCGAGCCCATGGGAAAGCCTCCGCCGCGCCAACACTGGGACGCATATCCCACGCACAGGTGGCGCTCTCCGCCGGGCTGATGCCCGCGAGCGGTATGGTGGCGATGCGCCGCGCCCAGCTCGACAGTGGCACCGGAGCTGCCGGGAGGAATTGTTTCGGCGCTGAGGGCGTGGCGGACGCGGGCGACGCCAAAGACACGCTGTCCGACTTCGATGGTGGGAATGACGGTTCGGCAAACACCACCGCAACGAACGTCCCGGCGCCGACGCGGCCATAGACATAGCCCTCGGCGCTCAGCCATTCATAGGCGGTGGCCACCGTCAGCCGGGCGACGCCTAGAGCGCGTGCCAGGTCGCGGCTGGGCGGCAGCCGGTCACCCGCGCGCAGCCGTCCCTCCAGAATCGCCGCGCGCAGTTGTGTGTAGATCTGGCGAGTCAGGCCTTCACCGGACGCCGAACGGTCGAGATGCATCAGCAGATCGGTGCCGCGCCGCTTCTGTATTGGCATATCAGTCTCCACAAAACATGGCCCTTCCATCAGGCCATTTCTTCACGGTACGATACCACGTGGATGCCCGTTTTGGGAATGGACGGTTTTTCGCGTGGCGCGGCGAGCGTGACGGGCGCGGCGCGGACAGACCCTACATAGGAGGCAGCGCGATGATCGAGGCAGTGAATCTAGCGCAGAAGCTGGCGCTCTTCCAGGAGACCTGGAGCCCGAAGATCGTTGGCGAACTGAACGAGAACTATCTCAAAGTGGTGAAGACACACGGTGAGTTTGTCTGGCACAAGCACGACGATGCTGACGAGTTGTTTTTGGTGCTGAAGGGACAGTTGGTCATTCAGCTCCGCGACCACGACGTCACGCTGAACGAGGGTGAATTTTTAGTCGTTCCCAAAGGCGTCGAGCATAAGCCTGTTGCCGAGAACGAGGCGCATGTGCTGTTGAT
>DAHUXT010000204.1 GCA_027307065.1 Ktedonobacteria bacterium | reverse complement strand
CGCACCGCCCTCATCGGCGATCTCGTGACTGAGTCGGAACGCCCCCAGGCCAGTGGACTGATCGAGACGATGGCCGGTCTGTCGTTCATCATCGGCTTTGGCATTGCGCCGCTGCTCTTCGTGCCGTTCGGCATCGGGTTCGCCCTCCTCGCCGACGCGCTGTCATTCGTGGTGGCCGCCATCGCCATCGTCGCGGTCAAAGCGCCCCCTTCGGCGCACAGTGTCAAACAGGGCGAGCGCGGCAACATCGGGCGCGAGTTTGTCGACGGGCTGCGCTTCGCCTTTGGCAACGTCGTCACCCGGACGCTGCTGATCGTGATGGTGACGGTGCTGTTCGGGTCGGGCGCGATCAATGCGCTGTTTGTCTTCTTCGTCTCGCAAGACCTGCATGCGTCGCAATCCTCCGTTGGCGCGTTCCCGGTCGCGCTGGGCGTTGGCATGGTGCTCGGCTCCATTCTCGGCGGCGCGCTGGCGAATCGTGTCGGGCTGACACGCCTTTTTTGGGTCTCCATCGTCGTCGTTGGTTTCGCCGCGATTGCGCTCGCGCTGCAGACATCGCTGATTCCCGGCATCATCTGCGGCTTCGTGGTCGGCGTGCCCAATGGCACGATGAATGTCGCGTTGATGCCGCTGGTGCTGGGCGTCGCGCCGCGAGAGATGATCGGGCGCGTGATGAATGTCATCGAACCCGCGATGACTGTCGCGCAGGTCGCCAGCGTCGCCCTGTTTGGAACGCTTGCCAGCACGGTGTTCAGCGGCTTTCACGTGCGGATTCTGGGACAAGGTATCGACGCCTATGCCGGGCTGATTCTGATCGCGGGACTGCTCTGCCTGCTCGCGGGCGTCTACGCGTTTACCAGTCTACGCGGGGTCAATGTCGGTTCCACGGCGAGCGCAACGGTGGAGAGCCGGTAGCATCGCGGCGGACTCACCGGAGTAGGCAGGACGATGGTCCCATGCCCGGCGGTACGATTGGCTGCTGTTTTGACGAGCAAGGGGCGAGCGTCTACCATGAGACGGCGGGGTGATGGCGGCGGATGACCACATCAGCGAGAAACCAGAGGAGAAATAGTCCGATGACGAAGAGCAAGTCGAGCCCGGTGGGCCGCGAACTGAAACATGCCGCCGCCGAAGGCCACAAGGCCGCGAAGGTCGCGCATAAGGTGGATAGCAGCGTCTATATGGCCGAGGTGCTGGCCAGCGGCAATCCTCGGCGCATCCGCCGCTATTTCTTCCGCAAGGTTGCCTATAAGCTCTTTGGCAAGTTCATGGGGAAGACCATCAACAAGCTATGATGCGCCGATTTCCGCGGGCCGTTGTCCTTGGCAGCAGTTACGCGGGCCAGCGGGGATCGCTCGGAATGAGGCTGAACACCAGCGTATCGCGCAGCTCACCCGTGGCATGAGAACGCATCTCGTTGCGCAGACGTGCCTCGCACACGAAGCCGAGTCGCTCCGCCACCGCCGCGCTCCGTGTATTGCGGGCGTCGCAGCGAATCGTCACCCGCTGGGCGCCAAGTGACGCAAACGCGAAGTCGGTGAGCAATTTCACTGTTTCGGCCATGTAGCCGTGTCCCTCGGCGCTGGTGCGCAGCCAGTAGCCAATCTCGAAGGCGGGCACATCCCATCCGCGAACGTGCAGTCCTGAGCCGCCCAGATAACGTCCGCTGCTCGCCTCGAAGACCCCCACAGTCAGATCCTGCTCGCGAGTCAGCCAATTCGCCTGAGTCCGCAGGATGAAATCGCGCGAGTCGTCAATTGTCAGCGTCTGATCGACCCAGGGCAGCCACGGCCGGATGTGCTGGCGTGACTCTTCGACGGCCGCGAATTCCTCCTCCGCGTCCTCGAGACGATAAGGACGGACGACCACTCGCGGGCCGCGCAGCTCCTCGAAGAGCGGTATCAGCGTTTTATGCTTCGGTAGTTCCATCTTGCGTCATCCTTCTCAGACAGACAGGCTTGTTAGAGCATTGCGCGGGCTCTGATAGTGAATATAGGCGCACTGATAAGGCTTGATACTGTTCATTGCAGGCTCACCGTATCCTATAGCGGCAACCTGGGATCACCACATGCTGCCCCGCGGCTTCGGAATGTCGGGCGCAAACAGCCCATAGATCAATGCGATCAAGGCTGGAACGAAGGCAAGGCTGTACGTCAGGACTGCCGCGCTCCCTGCATCCTGTTGCGCTAACACTGCATGAATCCAGATACCGACCCCCAGTGTTACGACAACTGCGATCAGGATGCCAACAAACCACGGCCGTTGCTGCCCTCTGCGTGCCGTTACCAGCGCGTATAGGGCGAGGATCGTCCCCAGCACCACTCCAGCCGCATAGACCACCAAGCCCAGATTAGAATATCCGTCGCCTAATAGCAGAAACCCCGCCGCCCCAAGACACAAAAGCCCCACTACCGAGAGCACGGCGATGTTGATCCGCGTCTTGAGGCCAACCATTTCGCCAAAAATTTCAAAGAGGACGACCAGGATCAGCACCGGCAGGGCGACGCCCAAAATGGGCGCTTGGGACATGAAAATGATCATTACAACCTCTCGTGGTCAGCATGTGTCCATCATCAGGCGTCATACCGCGATTACGCTAGCAAGCGCCGGACAATTGTAACATGCTTCGAGTGCCATCTCTATATGGTGGACACGCGGTCTGCATACTACGAGTACCGAATCGGCGCCCGTATGTTATGTTGTTCGACATCCAGGCAACGATATCCCCCGCCTTCGGGAGCGCATCACGCGCTTCCGGCAGTGATGAAACGAGCAGTGCATGATGGATGCGAAAGCGATTGCCGACGGAACCCTGGCCGCGCTCGACGCGGGCACGTACGACGCGCCTGACGGCACGACCATTGCCATCCGTGACCTGGTAGACGCCTGTGTGAGCAGCACGCGCATGTACGAACCCGACGAGCTTCAAGATCTCTACCGGCAGACCGTGGCCCAGCCCGCGCTGGAATCGCCAGACACACGCTACAGCCTCGTCAACCAGACAACCCTGCAGGGATGCGCCGAATTGGCGGCGAGCCATCAGTATCAGCGTATTGGCGTGCTCAACTTCGCCTCGGCCAAGAAACCTGGCGGCGGCTTTCTGAACGGCATGATGACTCAGGAAGAGAGTCTCGCCCGCAGCTCGGCGCTCTACCCAAGCCTACGCCAGTGTCCGCAGTTCTACGAGTTCCATCGTGACCAGGGCACCTGCCTCTATTCTGACCGGATGATCTACAGCCCGACGTGCCCGGCGCTACGCGACGACGAGGGCCATTGGCTGGCGCGCCCTTACACCGTCGATTTCATCACCAGCCCAGCGCCGAACGCGGGCGCCGTCGCACGCAACGAGCCGGAAATTCGAGCTCGCATCGTGCCAACACTCACTGAACGGGCGGGCAAGGTGCTGGCGCTGGCCGCGCACCGCCAGTGTGATGCCCTCGTGCTGGGCGCATGGGGCTGCGGCATCTTCCAGAACGACCGGGCGACGGTCGCGCGGATCTTCACCGACTACCTGCGCCCAGGCGGAGACTTCCATAGACGATTCCGCCTCGTGCGATTCGCGGTCTACGATACGTCGCGGGCGCGGGAGACCTTCGCGATATTCGCTGCTCAGTGTGGCGAGTTACTCTCTCCGTGAGCATCAGGGAACCGGACGGACGTTTCGATCGTCTATGGTCTGGCGAACTTTCCACGTTCGCGCGATTCTCGCACCACTCGACATGCTTTTTTTCAGCGTCTACAGCACAGGAGCGGCACCATGTATCGCACCATATATCGCACCATGTATCGCACATCGTTCGCGTCTCTACCGCCCCCATCGCCTGTATCTGCACCTGCCGCGCGGAAGCGTTGGCTGCTGCCGTGGATGGCCGGCGCGGTCTGTCTGCTCGGCATCATCACCCTATCTGCCTGCGGAGCTACCACCGGAAGCGCTAGCAAAAGTCTTCCGGCGAATACGCCCATTGTTATGAGTCCTGGGGGCGCCTCGCTCAATCCGTGCCCCGGCGCTGGCGGTGCGCTGGCGAAAACGCCGCAGCGCGTGCTCACCCTGAACGATTCACACAAGACGACACAGGTGCATGCAGGGGACGTCGTCGAGGTGCAATTGCCGGCGAACATGCACTGGACGGTACAGGTAGACACGGTCAGTTCGATATTGAAGCCGCTGCAGCCCCAGGGCGGCGTCGATGGCACGACGAATACATGCCGCTGGCTCTACGCGGTCTCAAGCGCTGGCAGCGCCCACCTGACATTCATCGGCACGCCGCTGTGCGAGTCCGCGAAACCCTGCCCGACGATTGCCGAGGACGAAGAGTTCAGCATCCAGGCATCCTGACGCGCATCCCCTACGCGCCAGCCTATGCTTATGGCATCCTTCCCGCTGGGTTATCGCTGCACCCATAGCGGTTCGAGCGGTGCGGCTGATATGATGAAGGTGGCACGTCGGCATAGAAGGCATTGACGGCACAGGCCAAGACGCCTTTCACGATATGCCACCGAGTCATATCACCAGCCGCGCTTCGCGGCCCCGCGTGCCGAGCGATAGCTCCGCGCAGGAAGGAATGCACACACATATGGGCAAACTCGTCGATAAACTCCAGCAGGTGAAACAGTCTTCTGGATCAGGCATTGGATTTTTCGGACGTTCTCAGGCAGCGGCGGCGAAGCCACGCGCGGCGGCGGTGCTGGTGAGCCTCGGCGCGAAAGACGTCGCCGCGGCGGAGGCTGCCGTCAAAGCAGGAGCGGACGCGCTCCTCTTCACCGGATGGACGCCCAAGAGCGATCTGCGCGCCTTCTCGTCGGCCGCAGGCACGGGCAACGTGCTGCTGGGAGTCTGGCTGGCCGAGGGCGAGACTGGCTCCTATGGCACCTTGAAACAAGTACGTGAGGCGGGCGCGAGCTTTGCCGTCGTCGGCACGAATGCCTCGGCGCATATGCTCTTCGAGGAACTCGATCACTTCGACCGGGTCGTCACGCTGGATGCGCCACAGGACGATCTGGCACTGCTGCTGCTGCGGGTGCAGAACCTCGTGCCAGCGCAGGCGGCGCTGCTGCGGGTGGGATTGAATGCCAATGCCATTGCCAGGATGTCCGTCGCGCACTATGCGCGGCTCAAACTGGTGGTGGAGTCACTGCGCTTCCCGGTGCTGGCCACGCTGGACGGCGCGCCGGAGACGCAGAGCGTGCCGTTGCTAGCCCGGATCGGCTTCGCGGGGCTGGTGCTGCCGGGCGCAGGTGTCGCGGCGGACACACTGGGCAGCCAGGTGACCGCGCTGCGCGAGGAGTTGGAGCGCACGCCGATCTCACATGAGGAGTCGGAATCCGCGTTGCTCGGCGGCCTCGTGGGGCTGCAGGGCGCTGCTCCGGCGCCACAACCCCAGCCGGAGCGTGAGCCCGAACGCGAACCGGAGCGCAACCCCGACCACGAATAATCGGCGGCAACCGATCCATCCTCTGCATCTCGTTCTCGTCGCTGCGCGGCGCGGGCGGGATGCTTGCTTTCCAGCCCGGATGCCCTACCCTATAGGCTATGTCTGGTCGGATATGATACACTCGGCAAGGTACTTGGCAGGGTGAGGAACACCCGCAGATGTTGTAGGTTCGTCGGCCAGTGGGGCGGCGAGGTGCTGTCGTACGCGACATCCAGCGTAGGAGACAGAGGGGCATGGGCACAGGCCGTTGGGACGATGACAGTCGCTGGGAACAAAGGCGGTCTCCACGGAACAGACGTCCGGATGACGACATGCGTCAGATGCGGATGAGTTCGCGTGGTGCGCGCGATAACACACGTGGCGGCGGTGGCTCGGATGGCTGGGATCGCCCGCCACACGGCGGAGGACCACGTTACCCACGCCGCGACGACGTCTGGGATGACGACGGACGTGGCTCTTCCAGTGGGCGTGGGCGCGCTGGCGGCTCTGGCCGTGGCGACTGGGACGACCCTCGCGGCAGCCGCGGTGGCCCACCGGATCGTTCTGGTGACCGCTCGATGCGCGGCGGACGCCCTCCGGCTCGCGACGACTGGGATGCTCCCTCCTCACGCGGACGCGGCGGCCCTGGCCCTGGGCAATCGTCCGGCTCCTCGCGCCGACCACCACAGGGCGGCGGCCTCTGGGGCGATGAAAACATCGGCCCGCGTGGACGGCCAGGGATGGGCGGCCCAGGGGGCATGCGCGATCCCCGCGCGGCACGTGGTGGCCGTGGTTTCGTGCCGGAACCGCCCAAGGGTCGCCTCACCTTCGGGAAAGGCGCCGGCATCGTCGTCGGCATGTTCGCGCTGGGCATCGCGGCGGCCTTCGGCTACTTCTTGTTCACGCGGCCCAATCCGCAGGTTGACAACACGCCAATCACGCCCGCCAGCACGACGGCTCCCGACACCACGCCAACCACCGCGCCCGGCGCGACACCCTCGCCATCGGGACTCGTCCCCGGCGGCCCCGCGTACGTAATCGTCTATGTAGGCGGCGCGTAACGGCGAGTAATCCGCGTGACGATGGAATCATCTGGCGTCGAGAGATGCGGTCGTGAAGGGAGCAGTGGCATGAGCGAGGCAACACCACACGGCTCGGTCGAAGATCAGCTGCGCAACGACCTGAAGGACGCGACCCGTCAGCGCGACCAGGTACGCATGGATACGATTCGCATGGCGCTGACCGCTTTCCGCAATGAAGAGGTGGCGCGCTCCCGTCAGGCACTGAGCGATCAGGATCGCTTCGCCATTCTCGACAAGCAGATCAAGCAACGGCACGAGTCTGCCGAACTCTTCCGTACCGGCAAACGCC
>DAHUXT010000203.1 GCA_027307065.1 Ktedonobacteria bacterium | reverse complement strand
GCATCACTCTGAGGGCCTGTGCCATTGCTATTGCCATTCCAGTTGAGCAGCAACTTGAGCCGTGTCTCTCCGTTGCCCAGCGCTATCTCATCCTGGTCCTGTAATTGTTGCTGGGACGCGGGCGCGCCATTGACCCAGATGCCCGCGCCGACCAGCAGCCCCCAGATGGCCCATCTGCGCGTAAGCTCAAAGGCGCCCGCATCCACGCGCAGGCGGCGCGCCAGTTCGACGGTCGCCAGCAGCAGCGCGAGGCTGATGATGTACACCTCGATCTGTCCGCCCCAGGTGCGCAGCTCGGTCACAGCGTCGTAGAGCGGCGGCGCGGCGGCAAACAGCGCGGCCAGCCCCGCCAGCAGCGGCGTCGAGCGCGCAGCACGCGGCAAAAGCGCATGCGCCAGCCGCCAGGTGAGATAGACCAGCAGCAGCGAGAGCAGCACAGGCACAGTGCGCATCGCCCACGATGAGGGGCCGACCAGGCGGAAGATGCCAGCGATGAGGTAGGTTTCCAGGCTACCCATGTAGACCTGGCCGTAGAAGTAGGTTGGAAATTCACCGCGCAGGATACGCTCGGCCTGGATGCCGACCATCGCCTCATCGCCGTCGATCAGGGCATTTGAGCGAACGACGAGCAGCGCTCGCGCCAGCACGCCAACGATCAGCGCAACGGCCAGCGGCAACCGTGGATTGCGCCAGGCCCAGTCGAGCAGCGCGTCGGCCCAACGCCAGCCAAACGTCATCGGTTGCGGCGCGTCGGGCGATTCGGGCACGGCATGCGCGGGGCCGTCGGCGCCAGCGGCTTCCGCTATCTCCTGCGCGCGCCGATTCGTCTCGCTGATATCGCTCACCCGCTCGAATCCTCCGCCAGCGTGCCCGCGGTTGCCGCGTACCTTGGATATATGCGCGTGCAGTATATCACCCTGAGTTCGCGGCGAACGTCGCGCCATGACCGATGCTGCCATCCCGCGGATAGTTTTACCGCATACGGACAAGTGCGAAAGAATGCCTCAGTACATCAATCCCAAATCTCGTACCAACACTCAATATTTCGGGGAGGCGCCCTATGACACTCGATGAACAGCTCGCGGAACTACTGGCTCAGCTTGGGGTCGAATTGGAAGAGCAGAACGAGACCTCCCCATCGTCCGGTTCACAGCGCCCGCGCCAACTTTCCGCGCCTGCGGACGACCCAGAAACCGAGGATGTGCTGCCGTTCGCGCTCGAAGGAGATGGCGCCGTGGACGAGGAGGCACGCGGCGAGGCCGAGCTATCACTCTTTCAGACCTCGCGCGAACATTACGGCGTATTTTACCGGCTAGACCTGGTGACTGGTGTGCCACAGTTGCGCATCTTCCTGCCGGAGAGCCACGGAGCCATCAAGATGCGCTGCTATCTGGTGCGCGCCGCCATCGGGTCACCCGTGCGCGACTGGTTCCTCAGCACTCGCACCCACGACGGTTCACCAGCCTATTCCGAAACCAGAGACCTGACCGAGCAGCACCTGCTATTTGCCGCGGGCGAATCACTCAAGCGGCTATTCTGGCTGGGCGAGCCCGATAGCATGCGCTTCCCCTCGGAGATCGAGGTCGAGCGCCTGTTGTAACCCGCGCTGCCGGATCACCTTCGCACGAATGACCAGCGTGTCCCCTACGCCTGCGCCTGGCTCGCCTGCGGCGTATGCGCGGCGATAAACCGCAACATCCGCTGCCAGGCGTCGTCTGACTCCTGCTGGAACTCCGCCTGTTTTCGGTCGAAGAAACTGTGCGGCGCGTTGGGATAGGTGACCAATTCGTGGTCGATGTGAACGCCGCTCAATGCCTCGTCGAACGCCTTGATGGACTCCTGTGGGATACCCTGGTCCGTGCCGCCAAAGAGTCCCAGCACAGGACACTCGAACTCGTTTATACGCTGAATTGGCCCCATAGTGGCTCCCTGGCGCGGCATTGGCGAGCCGTAGAAGCCGATCACGCCCGCCAGCCCATGATGATTGGCCGCCTGCAAGAACGAGTGATGACCGCCGAAACAGAAGCCCACCGTGAAGATCGCCCGTTGCCGACTGCCGGGCATGCTGCGCAGATACGCCACGGCAGTGGCGACATCCATCGCGATCGTCTCGGGGCGTGTTTGCTGCACATGCGGCATAAAGTCGAAGGCGTCGTCGCGTGGCTCAAGACCGGCAGTGCGCCCAAAGTAATCGATGGCGACCGCATCGATGCCCGCCTCGGCAAAACGCTGCGCCAGCTCGCGATAGAACGAAAAGAGGCCGCGCACGTCCGGCATGACGACAATCGCGGACGGTGAGGGGGTGACAGAGTCACTATGCGCCGCGAAGGCATTGAAGCGCGTGCCGTCTACCGCCGAAAGCACGAGATCTTCTGTCCGCACGACAGCGCCATACAACGGCGTGATCGGTGGCTGAGAGTCGACATCGAAGCACATGGGAAGTTCCTCCTGTGGCCTACGCGCATCGCGCCTGATGGTTTCTGACATGCTCGGACAAACTCATAGTCGTTGTTGCTGACTATACCATCATGGCACGAGCATGTCTGCGCGAATCAGGCCAGGCCCAGCAGGCGAATGAGCCGGGTGGTGGAGTAGTTCTCGATGCGCGGCGTCACTACGCGCACCTCTACGCCGATACGCGCCATCCCGGTCTGCTTCTCCACCAGATACGGATCGTCGGCGGTGACGGCCAAATAGCGAGGAGCGAGCGGGCGCAGCAGGTCGACGTAGTAATCTGAATCGACGCGCTCGCCCGCAATGAGGAAGACGCGATCCACCACCCGTAGCGCCGCCAGCAGATCACAGCGGTCTTCCTGCGTCATGATCGGACGGTCTGGCCCCTTCCAGCGACGCACCCGCTCGTCATCTTCTACGCCAACAATCAACGCATCGCCCAGATGGCGCGCCGCCTCCAGAAAACGCAGATGCCCGATATGCAGCAGATCAAAGACACCCGTCACGACAACCAGTCCGCTGGCCGCCGCGCCATCCGATATCACGCCCTCGCCCATGCCTGATCCCTTGCCTCTAGTGTCGCCCATGCTGTGAGAGCAGCCACCGCGCGCTGGCGTCTCAACATTCCATTATATATAGCATCTCAATGGCACGATAGCTGGCCCACGGCCACCCGACATGCGCGCGTGACCACAGAGGCTATGGCCACGACAGGCCAAGCGGATTCGGCATGGGCAGGTCACCCGCGCGGACGATGGCATCGCTCAGCGGAAAAACTAACTCCCGCAGGCGGGCACAGCCATCTGCCCCGAGGGCCGCCCATGGGCGTTCGGCGAGGGCGTCGGTGCGGGCCTCAACGTGTAGACGGGCGCTCTGGCCAGCGTTGGTAAGCTGTCCAGCATCGTCGAGCCAGCCGCGCGACCGGAGCCGCTTCTCGGCCGCCTCCCATTCCTCATCGCTCCATCCCCTGTGCGGCTGAATCGCCTCGCGAGGAGTGCCGCCAGCGCCGACGAGCGTCACATGTGCCTCGCAGCCGTCGATGCCACCGGCAAGAAGAGCCGCCACATGTCCGTCGCCACGGTACTCACGTAGCAGCGTCGCCGCGTGCCAGAGTTGCAGATGAGGAGCATCAGGCCAGGGCAGCGCGCTATGTGCCGCGAAGAGCGCTCGTCCTGCCACATCACATGCCTCCGCGGCCGTACGGGCAAGGTGTGCCGCCTCCTCGACACCGGGTTCGGCGATGGCCGCGCCAAAGATGCGGCGCAGGGCGGCGTCGGCCGCGCGATATCGTGTATCCAGCACGCGATCCGGCGATGAAAAACGCCAGGCATCGGGAATCGACCGCGCCACCATCCGTGGGTGGAAGTTGTAGAATACCGCCGCGACGACCTCCGGGCCAACTGGACCCATCGCCGCCGAGCGCGACGCGAAGTAGCCCATCCAGTAGCCTTTCAGCCCGGCCTCAGCGAAGGCCACCCGCGCTTCAGGGGCAAAATAGATCATCCCATGATAGGGTTCAAGCACCTTCCACATTGCGCGCGGCAACACCATGATCGACCCACCGCCGCTCTCTATCTCGCCATGCGGCTCGCCATGTGGCCTGGACATCGTTCTTTCCCCTTCGCTACACTGATATCCTGATGCCTCAATGCTACCTCCTCGCGACCAATGCAACGCAAGCGCGCCGACGCTCCTGTGATATAATCTGGCGCGGCACCGACCTGTTTACCAACACTCCCCCGGTGGTCGGATGGAGGACGCGAGGCGCTATGACGGATGTACGGCACGGCATTACCGTGCTTGGCAGCACTGGCTCGATTGGGCGGCAAACCCTGGATGTCGTGCGCGCGTTTCCCGATCACTTTCGCGTGGTGGCGCTCGCGGCTCGCGGCAATATTGATCTGCTGGCGGAACAGGCGCGCGAATTCGCCCCAGAGATTGTCGCCTACACCAGTGACGATCCCGCGACCCAGGCCCGAGCCGCCGAACTGCTACCCACCGCGCTTCACGGCGTCGCAGGGCTGACTGCCGCCGCCACCCATCCCGCGATAACAACCCTCGTCGCGGCGACATCGGGGCTGATTGGGCTGCGTCCCACGCTGGCGGCCATCCGCGCGGGGAAGACCATCGCCCTGGCCAATAAAGAGACGCTGGTGATGGGCGGCCACATCGGCATGGCCGAGGCGGCGCGCCACGGGGTGAGCATCCTGCCGGTGGATAGCGAGCACAGCGCCCTGTGGCAGTGCCTGCATGGCGAGCGAACGGCGGAGGTACGCCGTCTGCTGATTACCGCGTCGGGCGGACCGCTGCGCAAGGCATCGCTGGCGGAAATGCGCGATGTCACGGTCGAGCAGGCGCTGGCGCATCCCACGTGGCAGATGGGACAGAAGATCACTATCGATTCGGCGACGCTGATGAACAAAGGGCTGGAGGTCATCGAGGCGCACTGGCTCTTCGACATGCCCTATGACCAGATCGAGGTCGTCGTGCATCCGCAGAGTATCATCCATTCCATGGTCGAATTCGTGGATGACTCGATCAAGATGCAGGCGAGCCTGCCCAGCATGCACCTGCCGATTCAGGATGCGCTGAGCTATCCGGCCCGGTTGAATCGCGCCGATACTGCCCTCTCACATCCGTTGAGTTGGCCCGCCGTCGGCCATCTAGACTTCGAGGCGGTCGATGTGCAGCGGTTCCCATGCCTGCGCCTGGCGTACGAGGCGGGGCGGCGGGGCGGCACGGCTCCTGCGGTGCTGGTGGGCGCGGATGAGCAGGCAGTGCCGCTCTTCTTGCAGGGGAAAATCCGGCTGACCGACATCGCCGCCATGCTGGAAGACGTGCTATCGCGTCACACTGTCGTGGATAACCCCGATCTTGAGAGCGTGCTGGCCGCCTGTGCCTGGGCACAGGACGAGGTGCTGCGCCTGCATGGCGAACCAATCGCCACCCGCGAGCGTATGTCTTAGAGGAGTTTGGATATTTGTCCCGGCCATTCCAGGCTGAGCGAACACATACACTGACGCAAATAACTATCGCGCATTCGTTTGATGGCAGGAGCGTATAGATGAGTTGGTCACTACTGGCGGCGATTCCAGTGTTCGGCGTGCTGATTCTCGTCCACGAGTTCGGACATTTCATCACAGCCAAGTGGGCGGGCATCCGCGTCGACGAATTCGCGCTGGGCTTTCCGCCACGGCTGATGAGCGTCAAACGTGGCGAGACCACCTACTCGTTGAACGCGCTGCCCATCGGCGGCTACGTGCGCATGCCCGGCGAAAACGGCGAAACCACCGACGACAACGGCAACTATGATCCCCGCACCTTCGCGGCGAAGCCTGCCAGCAAGCGGGCGATTGTGTTGCTGGCGGGCGTCACGATGAACGTGATTCTCGCGGTCGCGTGCTTCACCGCTGCGGAGGCGGTGGGCCAGGTGAACTATTACGCTGCTGCTGGGAGCGTGCTCAAGGGGTCGCCCGCGGCTCTGGCGGGCATGCAAGTCCATGACCGTATACTCTCGATTAACGGACATGACACCAAGTCATTCTCGGATGTCTACACCCAGACTAGCGCGGCCATGTGTCCTCGTCCGTCTACCGCAACTGTACCGATGAACGTTGTTGTCCTGCATCCAGGCGCACAGACTCCTACTACCCTGCATATTAATGCGTTGGTAAGTCCCCCTCAGGGCCAGGGACATCTGGGCATCACCGCAGACGCGACCCAAACGTATAACTCCCGCGTGCCAATCTGGCAGGCGCCTGTCGCGGGTGTGCAGGATATTGGCGGCGTGATTTCGGCCACTGCGGGTGGCATTGGGCAAGTCGCGGCCGGATGTCTGTCCGTTGGCCAGGCAGTGCAAGGTCCCGTGGGCATTGTCACCACGACCGGCGAGGTAGCAAACACCATTCCGACTTCTGGATGGTATCTCATGCTCTATCTTGTCGGCGCGCTTAGCATCAGCCTGGCCATCGTCAACCTGCTGCCGATTCCGGCGCTGGATGGCGGGCGCGTGCTCTTCATCGGCATCGAGGTGCTGCGGCGCGGCAAGCGGATTAGCCCGGAGCGCGAGGCGATGGTCAACCTGATCGGCATGGCGGCGCTGCTCTTCTTGATGCTGCTGGTGACCATCAACGACGTCGGCAATCTGATCCACCGGTAAGCATCGCTGTACCCACTCGCCCCAGTGGCCGCACCTGAGTGCAGGCAGTGATGGGTATCTGCGCGGTAAGATAGTGGTAGTGGGCAACGCCGCCTAAGACATACACACGCGCCGACAACGGGCGCTCTTGAAATCATACATATCGGTGCATTCTGGCAAACTTTGCTGGCACATCCTGGGAGAATTGTA
>DAHUXT010000202.1 GCA_027307065.1 Ktedonobacteria bacterium | reverse complement strand
CCAAGTGGCGCAAGATTGAGATAGCGGGGCGAGAGTGCGTTGTTTGGACCGTAGACGCCGGGCGCGATGTACGGCCAATGGGGTGAGGGCACACTGTCGCCGGGATAGTGTTGCTCGCCGATGCACATCATCAGCATCTGCTCGACGAGAATATCTTCGCGCTCGTGATCGAAGCGAAACGTCGGACGTACCACTACATTGCGCAGCGAGTAGCGCGCGGTAAATGGCGATCTCGCGGTCGTATCTCCCGCATTGAATCGTTCCGCCACCTGCGGATAGATCAGGCCGCCGCCGCTGCCCGCATGGTCTGGATGGTTCGGCGTTCCCTCGGCGTCGCGGGTACCACCGTAGCCAAATGGCGAGCCGGTCGCGTGCAGCGTCATTGTGCGTATTTGTTGCGGATGATCCAGCAAATATTGCATGGCGATCACCCCGCCGAGCGACCATCCCAGCAGATGAAAGCGCTGCAGCCGTAGTGTTCTGGCAAGGGCATGAATGTCGTCGGTGTAGTCGCGCACACCACGGGCCGCATTGGTGGGTAGTGACTCGGTCGCCCCGTAACCGCGAAGATCGGGCGCGATGATATGATACTCCGGTAGGGCGGCCATCAGCTCCTCGAAGAATCGCCCGGAGACCATATTGCCGTGGATGAGCACCAGCGTCTCGCCGTCGGCAGGGCCGCTCTCATAGATGTGCTGGGTCAGGCGTGCGGTGCGCACTATGCGCGAGCGGATTCCGGGGAGCAGGGGATAGCGTGAACCTGGCGGCGTATCACAGAAGCTCTGCGGCGAGACAGACATGCGCTGACCTCCACGGCGAAATCGGGCGAAAGATGACGTCGGTGTCAGCTTCGCGTAGGTATTGCACCCAGTATAGCGACCGTCCGCAAGTGGGGCGGCAAATGGGCCATTGAGACAGGTATTTTGGCAGATCTTGCTGTCATCATGCGTACCCTGGCGCCGAGCGTTGCCGGAAACGCAGTCTGAGCCGAGAAGGGATGCTGCGGAATACCCGCGATGTGACGCGCGAGATGGGGCGCTCTCATGGCGCTGCTCTCCCGCAGACAGACTCGCGATTGAAGAAAGGAAGTTCCCGCGATGCGGAAGATCATAGTCACCGAGTTTCTGACGCTTGACGGTGTGATGGAGGCGCCCAACGAGTGGTCGTTTCCTTACTGGAGCGACGAGATCGGCAAATTCAAGCTGGACGAGCTATTCGCCAGCGACGCGCTGCTGCTTGGCCGCGTGACCTACGAGGGATTCGCCGCCGCGTGGCCATCGCAGTCGGACGAGGCGGGGTTCGCCGATCGCATGAACGGCGTCGCCAAGTACGTTGTCTCCACTACGATGAAGGATGCGGCCTGGAATAACTCGACTATCATTGCGGACAAGGTGGCTGAGGAAGTGGGCAAACTGAAGCAGCAACCAGGACAGGATATCCTGATCGCTGGCAGCGCAAATCTGATTGGCACGCTGATGCGGGATAACCTGATCGACGAGTTTCAGATGTTGGTGTATCCGGTCGTGCTGGGCAAAGGCAAGCGCCTCTTCCCTGACGGCATCGATGCCACCCTGAAGCTGATCGAGTCGAAGCCGTATGATTCTGGCGTTGTGCTGCTGCGCTATCAGGTCTTGTCGAAGGACGCCGCCAAGTAGCGCGTGCGCGATCCTTCCGCCGCCGCTCAATGCGCGACCCGCACCAACGCGGGAACCTGCGCGAGTGTCGCGCCGGGGCCGGATGGCAGCCGCACTCCCGCGAAATGGCCATCCATCAAGAGTTGTGGCACCGTCACCGGAGTCAGTCCGCGTGCCCTGAGCCCGGCGAGGATGAGCGGCAACGCAGCGAGCGTCTGCTGGCGGGCGGCAGGCCCGTCGTGCAAGATGATGATAGCGCCGGGATGGACCTCAGATAGCACTGTATCGGCGATAGCCTGCGCCCCCGGACGCGACCAATCGCGGCTGTCGTCGTCCCAGTCGATGGTCGTCAAGCCGAGCGCGGCGGCGTGGGCAATCACCTGCGCGTTCTGGTCCATATACGGCGGCCGCCAGAACCAGATGCACGGCTTGCCACCCAGCGCGTCGTCAATCGCGTTCACGGTATTCACGAACTGTGCCTGTGCCGCGCCATAGGAAAGCACCGTCATATTGGGATGATTCCAGGTGTGGACGCCGATCGCGAAGCCATCACGCCACTCGCGGCGCAGCAGGGCCGGCCATTGGGCGACATATTGGCCCATCACGAAGAAGGTGGCGGGCGTATGGGTCTGCTCCAGATAATCGAGAATGGGCGGCGTCGAGTAGGGTGTTGGCCCATCGTCGAACGTGAGCGCAACCTCGTCGGGCGCGGCATATCCTGCGTTCACATTCGACCCAAGCCGGATAACTTGTCCCAGTGGCGATGGACGCCCACCCAGACAGCCCATGCGCATGTTGTGCAGCAGATTCGCCTTGTCCACAGCCGAGAGTCCCGTGCTCGTCTGGCTGGTCGCTCTCGTTGGTATGTGTTGACGGCTCCGGGCAACTGCGGTGTTTGTGCTCGCCATCAGCAGTGCAATTGCGAGCAGCCAGGGTAGCGCACGTCGCGGCATCCATCTCCAGCCACCAAAACCGTCGCTCCAACTCTTCATGATGGCGTGCCCTCGGCCTTCCTTGCTATCCCCAATACATGAGCTTGCATCCCTTAAGACGTTTCTTTGTGTCGTAAATGTTCCAAACTCGCAAGGATGGGATGAAATCGTGACACAGGTGTTAGAAACGGGTAAGACGCTCTACCGTGCCACTCCCGGCTGAGGGCCTCTGCCTTCAGGCATGGGGGTGAAAGCCGGGCCGCCGAAAGGCGGCGAAAAGTACCGCACACGTGATTTTGACATGCCCTGCCCTATGTGATACAATTAGAGCATGCGAACGTTTGAGTACCGGCTGTATCCGAATGACACACAGCGCCAACAACTCATGGCCTGTCTGATTGAATCGCGAGCCATCTATAACGAGATGCTGGCGGCACTGAAAGCGCAGTCTGAGGCGGATGGCACGTTTCCCTCGAAGTATGACCTGACGGCACGCTTCAAGGGGCGCGGCGGTGATCTCGTGCCGGCGACCACGGTACAAACACTTGCTGACCGACTGAGCAAGGCACTCAAACGGTTCTTGCAGATGAAAGACTTGGGCCTGCCTGTCGGTTTTCCCCGCTTCAAGACACCCAACCGCTGGCATAGCATCCAGTTGCGCCAGTACGAGCAGAGCCGTGATGTCTGGCTCGACGTGGACGGCAAACACCTGCACGTGCCCGCCAAGCTGGGCCGCCTGCTGAAGATCAAGGTGCATCGCCCTTTGGTGGGCACGCCCGTCACCGCGCATCTGGTCTTGCGTGCTGACAACCACTGGTATGCGTTGATCGTCTGTGAGACGACGCCACAGGATGAGCAGGGCATCGTGCATCCTCAGCATCCTGAGCGGGTCCCATGCGACCACCCGGCCATTGGCCTGGATGTGGGCTTGAAGGTGTTTCTGGCCGACTCCGAAGGTGGTATGGTCGAGAACCCGCGCCACTACCGCCGGGGCCAGAAGCGCCTTGCACACGCGCAACGCACCGTCTGCCGCCGCAAAAAAGGGAGTCACCGCCGCCGCAAGGCCAATCGTGACGTGGCGGTCAAGCACTTGAAAATCAATCGCCAGCGACGCGACTTCCACTTTAAGACGGCCAACCAGTATGCCACGCAGCACAACCGCATCTGCGTGGAGGACTTGAACATTGCGGGGATGGTGCGGAATCACCACCTCGCCAAGAGCATTCACGACGCCAGTTGGAGCGCGTTTCTCGACATCCTCACGGACAAGGCTGAGAGAGCTGGTCATGTGGTCGTGCGAGTCCCGGCGCGTTTCACAACACAGCACTGCCACCGATGCGGACAGTATGTCCAGAAGAGCCTGAGCGTGCGAACGCATATCTGTCCTTTCTGTGGCCTGGTTGAAGATCGCGACATAAATGCCGCCAGAAACATCTTACGGGCGGGGGCACCGCCTTCAGGGACGGGAGCCGCTGGGCTGCCGGATGAACTGAGAAGCCCCCGGCTTTAGCCGTGGGGAGTTGTCACAATTGGGGTAGGCAGAACCGCGAACGAGAACGCGAGCGACGGGGATGTTTCCCGCGGCTCGAAGGAGATTCCGATGAGCGATGAATCGCCCGCGACCGGGCAGCAGGAAGGCAGAAAATCCAGAACCCGCCGCCAGTGGACTGATCTGGTGGAGCAGCTCCTTGAAGAGGCCCGCGACCGGGGAGATTTCGACAATCTCGAAGGCAAAGGCAAGCCCCTCGCACTTGACCAGAATCCCTACGCGGGCGATCGCGCCCTCGCTTACAGCCTGCTGAAGAACAACGACTTCGCGCCGCCAGAAATCGAGCGCAGCAAAGAGATAGATAGTGATATAAAGCGAGCAGAAGATCTGCTGGAGACGCTACGCCGCCATCAGCATACGCTGCGGGGCCGGGCATCACATCCCGATGCCCGGCGCGCCTTCAACGTGGCTCGCGATGCAACGCTGAAGCGCTACGAGGCGTTGCTCACGGAGATCAACAGCAAGATTCTGAGCCTGAACATCGTTGCGCCGACACCGATGCATCGCCGACGCCTGGATATCGAGGCGAAATTGCGGCAGTTCCGCGAGGAGTTTCCGCATCTGGAGGAGTAGAATAGCGTGCCGATGCTGCGACGCGCGCCCGGGTATCATCCAGGGCTGATGACCGATATGTATCACCCCGACTCCGCCTATGTGAGCTGGGTGACCGGCCGCAACGGCATGACCACCTTCGACCTCTATACGCGCACGGCGCCATTCGGCGGCGCGTATCTGCTGGTGGCGGGGCTAGAAGCTGCCCTCGAATTCGTGCATTCGTTTCGCTACACACCCGAAGAGCTCAGTTTTCTTGCGCGCATCCGCGACTATGATCCAGCCTTTCTCGACGAACTGGCCGAGTTGCGCTTCACTGGCGATATCGCGGCGCTCCCTGAGGGCAGCATCGCATTCCCCAATGAGCCACTGCTGCGGGTGACGGCTCCGTTTCGCGAGGCGATGCTGATGGAGGCGGGACTGCTTCAGTCGGTCAATCTGGCGACACTGATCGCGACCAAAGCCGCCCGCATCGTCTATGCCGCTCAGGGCCGCCGCGTCTCGGAGTTCGCTTTTCGCCGCGCGCAGAATCCACTGGTCGTGGCGCGTTCATCCTACGTCGGCGGCTGTACCAGCACCTCGTTGCTTGCCGCTGCCTTTGAGTATCGACTGCTGGCGACTGGCACCGTGCCACACGCGCTGATACAACTCTTCGACACAGAGGAAGAGGCATTCACCGCCGTCGCCGAATCGTTCAACCGCTACACGCTCCTGCTCGATACGTATGATCCCCGGCGGGCAATCCGCACGGCCATCACTGTCGCGCAGCGGGCGCAGAACAGCCTCGGCCATACGCTGGCGGCCGTCAGGCTGGATAGCGGCGATATCGTGGCGGACAGCCAGTATGTGCGCGAACAACTGGTGGTGGCAGGCATGGGCCACGCCCGCATCCTCGCGAGCGGCGATCTCGACGAATTTCAGATCGTTCAACTGCTGGAGCAGGGCGCGCAGATCGACGCGTTCGGCGTGGGTACGGCGCTTGGCGCGGGCGCGGGTGACCCAGAGCATGGCATCCCCGGCGGCGCGCTCGGCGGCGTGTATAAAGAGGCGTGGTATGTCGACGAAGACGGTGTCGAGCATCCCAAATTGAAGCTGGCGGGCGCAAAGACGACCTGGCCGGGTCGCAAAGAGATCTATCGCCACCCAGACTGGGCAGAAGATATCGTCCAACTTGAGGGCGAGCAAGCGACTGAGGGCTATGCGCGCCTGCTGCGTCCGGTGATGCGCGCCGGGCGCATGGTACCGGGTAGCCTGCCGCCGCTCTCGGAGGTCTGGGAACTGGCGCAGGCGAACCTGGCGCAACTTCCGGACCGATACCGCGCGCTCAAGGCGCAGGAGCAATATCCTGTGCGATTCAGCGCCGGGCTGCAACGTTTGCGGGCCGATGCGACGGCGCTGGCCCAGGTGCAGGCGACGGTGGGCGAGCGCAACGATGGTGAAGGCGCTGCCAGGTCGTCCGCGGAATCGAAGCGCAAACGCTAGCCCCTGCGATCGTCGCCCTCAGGCGGTGGCGGCCCGAAGCGCGGCAAGGTTGGCGGCTGCCAGTTCTTCTGAGCGCGCCACTTCTGCGAATCCGCCAGATTCTCGTCGTACACCTCGCGCTCGGAGAGACCTTGCTCCTCAGGCGGCTCGCTATAGGGCGGCTGGTCGGCTGGCCGCTGCACGAACGGCGGCGACGCGAACTGCGCATAGGCGGAGTCGTCGAACGCTGGCTGCTCGTCGGGCGGTGGGTACGCCGATGGATAGTTGGGCGTCTTCCACGATGAAGCGGCATCCCACGATGGCGCGGGCGGCGGAGCAGCAGCCTGTTCGGTGTTGAGCCACCAGGGCGTCTCGGCGGGCGCGTTGGTGGCGGCGGGCGGCGAGAACGCCGGGCCAGCGGTTGGCGGCGGGGTGAACGCGGGCGCCGTTGGCACCGACGCTGGGTCATTGCGCTGCGGCGGGTTGGGCTTGCGAGCAAAGATGTCTGGCGAACTCGACCCCACCGAAATCTTGGGCATCTTGTTTGTATCCCACAGCCACGAGTCTTCTTCAGCGCCCTGGCTGTCACTGGCGGCGAACGCGGCCGCGAGGCCGATCCACGCGCGCCGCGCCAGCAGCGCCAACGCCGGCGACCCGTTCCATTGCTGAAACAGGCCCAGAAACCAATAGGAGGGCGACCAGGCCAGCAGCCCGTTGCCGCTCGCCTGCACCAGGTCCG
>DAHUXT010000201.1 GCA_027307065.1 Ktedonobacteria bacterium | reverse complement strand
GATGCCCGCCCGTGAAATTCTGATCGTCGCCTACCGGCCCGAGTGGCCACAGGAGTTCCAACAGATCGCCAACCACCTGCGAGACGCGCTCGGTGAAGACGCGCTCCGGATCGATCATATCGGCTCAACCTCGGTGCCTGGACTGGCTGCAAAGGATGTCATCGATCTGCAGGTGACGGTCGCGGAACTGACGCACGATCTCGACGCGCCGTTTGCGCGCATAGGATGTACCCGCCTTGTGGAGGTTGACCACGACCACATTCCGCCAACGGTGAGTGAGGACGGCAAGAACTGGCGTAAGCTCTTCTATCGGCCGCCCAGCGACATGCGCCCGACAAATATCCACGTGCGGCGGGCGGGCAGCGCCAACGGACGCTACGCGCTGCTCTTCCGCGACTATCTACGCACGCACCCGATGGCAGCGGGCGCCTACGCTCAGGTGAAGGTAGGACTGGCCAAGAAGGATGCCTACGACTGGGATCTGTATTACGACGTCAAAGATCCCGTCTGCGACATCGTCATGGCCGGGGCGGAAGACTGGGCAGCACAGAGCGGCTGGAGACTTGAGCACTACGGTGGGCGTGCTTGATGTCCGCCGCCGACGCAGCCGCATCCCAGAGCGAACCCTGATGTTCACGTTACTGTCCCGCGTGGCTGACCCGTTGCGCGAGATCACTTCGTCGTGTCGATCACGATTTTACCGAAGACGCCGCGCGCCTCTAGCAGCCGTTGCGCCTCGGCCATCGACTCCAGCGGCAGTGTGCGCGCAATCACGGGGTGAAGCTGTCCGTTGGCCACGAGACGCAGCACCGTTGCCAGGTCGGCGCGCGTGCCGCCATAGGAGCCGATCAACTTCAACTCCTTGGCGAAGAGCGTCCAGATGTTTGTCATCCCGTCGTTGCCGGTCGTCGCGCCACAGGTGACCAGTCTACCCTCGCGGGCGAGGCATGCGATGCTCTTTTCCCAGGTGGCCGTGCCGATATGCTCCACCACCAGCGAGACACCGCGCTTGCCAGTCAATTTGCGCACCTCCTGCGCGAAATCGAGCTCGTTATAGTTAATGACGTTGTCAGCCCCTAGAAGTGTTGCATGCTCCATTTTCTCGCTGCTGCCCACCGTGGCAATCACACGCGCGCCCGACAACTTCGCGATCTGGAGAGCCGCACTGCCGACACCGCTCCCGCCCGCCTGCACCAGCACCGTCTCGCCAGCGCGAATCTTTGCCCGATCGATGAGCATATGCCACGCGGTAATCATCGCCAGCCCGACCGCCGCCGCCTTGGTCGCGTTGACGCCATCCGGCACGGAGACCAGACTCGACGCAGGGACGACCACATATTCAGCAAAAGCGCCCTGGCTGGCCAGCCCCAGAATATCGCCCCGTATGCACATCGTCTCATCGCCAGCCACGCAGAACTCGCATTGTCCACAGAACAGATAGGGCGCAATCGCCGCAATCTTGCCGACCGGGACCGGCTCCGCCACGACGCCTGGCCCATACGCCACGACCTCGCCCGCCGCCTCCGACCCGGAGATATGCGGAAACTTGACTGGCGTCCGTCCGGTGCGCGCGTAAATATCCAGCCGATTCACCCCACACGCGAGCACACGTACCAGCACCTGCCCATTGCCCGGCTGCGGACGCCCCACGTCGCCGAAACGCAGAACCTCGCCGCCGCCTGTTTCCTCGAAATAGACCGCCTTCATGCTATCGGATGTCATGGTGGCATGTTCCTTTACTACTGCCGACTGGAGACGCCTACCCGCTCTGGTGGCACGGAATCTGATGAATGCCCATAACGCTGGTACTTCAGGGCCTTACCCCACAAGTATAGCGCGTCCCAGGTCGTCTGCCAGATTGCCGGTGCAATACTGTGCGCCAGACCCAGCCGATTTGACGGAGTCGAATGGCGCGGCGATAATGGGCACGCGGGGGACGACCGTCGCAGCGGATCGCGCTGTGAGGCATGCAGGGAAGGGAGAGGATCGTGACGCTTCGAATGAATAGGTCCAGCGGGCGGAGCCTGTGGCAAAGCGCTGCCCTTGGACTGGCGATACTGGCTACGTTGTTCGTGTTGGCGGGATGCAATCAGCCGTCACTGCCGAGCGCAACCTCGTTGCTCGCGGCGGCGGCGCAGCATTTCAACGATGCCAAAACGTTTCATTTTGTCATGACATCCGATCACCTTGGCCCGAAACAGACTGGCTCCCCCACGCTCAGCGATCTCTCGGCGGCCGATGGCGACGTGCAGCGACCAGACCGCCTGAGCGCAAATGGAACCGTTGACCTCGGCGGCATAACCGTCTCGACCAAGCTGATAATCGTCGGCCAGCGGGCATGGTTCCTCAATCCATTGACAGGCAACTTCGACGAAGAAGACGACTACGCTGGCTTTGTAGGCATCTTCGATCCGGCAAAAGGGCTGGGCATCGCCATCACCTCGCTGCGCAACCTCTCATTGCCGAGCGATGGCAGCTCCAATGGCACACCCTGCTGGAAGATCAGTGGCGATGTGGATACCGCCACGCTGGGTTCGCTGCTGGGCGAGGCCGCCAACCCTGCCAAGCCGCCACGTGCCACTATCTGCATCGGCAAAACCGATGGGCGGCTATACTCCGTCGTGATTACCGGGCAACTGGTGACTGGCGATCTGGACAACACGACACGCACCTTCGTCTTGTCGAAGTATGATGCTCCGGTAAACATTCAGCCGCCAGCCTAGGGCCGGGTGAATGTATGCGGGCCAGCGAGAGGAGCGGCACAGGTGGCGGACGTTGTCGGCGATCGTTCAGGTGCGTCTTCCAGTGATCCGCTGAAGCAGCGTGATGGGCGCCTCTCGACGCTGGGGTATCTGGCGCTTGGCGTCGTCTGCGTCGCGGTGTTTCTGACGGCGCTCGACCAGACGGTGGTGGTGACGGCGCTCGTCTCGATGATTGGCGATATCGGCGTTCCCATCACTCAACCGGACCGCGCCGCCTGGATCGTCAGTGGCTATCTGCTCGGCTATGTCGTGGTGATGCCGCTGATGGGTCGCAT
Organism: Ktedonobacteria bacterium; assembly: GCA_027307065.1. Classification (GTDB taxonomy): domain Bacteria; phylum Chloroflexota; class Ktedonobacteria; order Ktedonobacterales; family JADMIN01; genus DAHUXT01. Next base: position 3,858 of record DAHUXT010000201.1, on the reverse strand, counting down.
CGCCGATATCTACGGGCGCTGGCGTGTCTTCGCGCTCTGCCTGGCGCTCTTCGGCCTCGGCTCGCTGCTCTGCGCGCTGGCGCCGCAGCTTGGCTCGCCCATCGCGCCCGACAGCACGACCATCGGCGGCGCCATACTCACCCCATTCTATAACCTCGTGCAGGCGCTGGTCGGCCCGGTCGGCCAATTGGGCATAGACACGTCAGCTCCCGGACTCGACATTCTGGTAGCGGCGCGATTCATTCAGGCGGTGGGCGGGGGCGCGCTGGTGCCGGTGGCCATGGCGGTCGCCGGCGATCTGTTCGGCGGCACCCGTCGCGGGCTTGCGCTGGGGCTGATCGGCGCGGTGACCGAGGCGGGCGGCGTGCTTGGCCCGGTCTGGGGCGCCTGGGTGACCACCGCGCTAGGCTGGACGTGGATCTTCTGGCTGAATCTGCCCCTGGCGGCGCTGCTGCTGCTGGTCGGTGCATTCTGCCTGCCAAAGGCGCGTGGCAGACGCGAGCCAGTAGATATTCTCGGCGCGCTGATCTTTGGCGGCTCACTCACCTTCCTGACGCTTGGCCTGGGACAACAGACGGAGGGCACCGGAGTGCTTAGCCCATCGGCGCACAGCACCTTCAATCCGGCGTTTCTCGGCATCGCGGCAGGGCTGTTCGTCCTGTTCGTCGTGGTGGAGTTCGCCGTTCACTGGCCAGTGGTAGACCCGCGACTTTTTCGGCGGGTGGCGTTCAGTGCCGCCGCACTCTTGAGTCTCATCATCGGCGTGGCGCTGATTGTCGCGCTGGTCGAGATTCCGCTCTTCCTGGCCTCGCTGCAAAATACAACGCCGATTGCCGCCGGGCTGGCGCTGCTGCGAATGACAGCGCTGGTACCCGTTGGCGCCTTCGTGGGCGGCTGGCTCTCTGGCCGTATCGGCTGCCCGTGGACCGCAGCGCTCGGTACGCTGCTGACGGCGGCGGGATTGTGGCAAATGAGCCTTTGGCCGGCGAACGTGGGTGACATTCAAGTGACGATGGCAACGGTGACGGCAGGGCTCGGCTTCGGCCTGGTCATCGCGCCGATCAGCACGAGCGCGCTCAACGCCAGTCCAGCGGCCCAGGCGGGGGTCGCGTCGTCGGTAGTGACGGCGCTACGCATGACCGGAATGATTCTGGGGCTTTCAGGACTCACCGCCTGGGGACTTGAGCACCTGCGCGCGATTCTGGCCAGCCAGCCGAAACTCGGCACACCAGGCGGACCAACTGCCAGCCAGTACCTCCAGATCGTCACCACCGCGCTGCACCAGGTCTACAGCGACATCTTCCTGGTGACGGCATTGCTGGCGCTCATCGGCGTCATTCCCGCGCTGCTGCTCTGGCGGCGCAGCAAGGGCACAACCGACGACGCGCAGATCTATGAGAGCTATGTAGCTCCATTAGGGTAGCGCTCAAGCCCATATTCCGCAGCCTCATGTATCGACTTTGTAGCGGTTCTCGCATGAGGGTCCTACGTACGGGCCATCATAAGGCCGTTTCACCGTTGACGGGAGGAGCGACACCAGCTAGACTCAGCGTGGGACGTGAAGCCCATGCGTAGTCCCATCCCAAGCCCATGCATTCAGTTTCCTTGACCGCTAAAGAAGGCCAGTCGTTTCACCAGCTAAGCAGCTCATCTGAAGTTCATCCGAGCGCATAGCACACCAGAAGCGGTGGCAGTGCGCGCGCGGATCATTCCGAGAGGAGAGCCAGGGTATGACCAATATCCTCACCACGCTTTCCGTCTCGCACGTCGCGCAAGCAATCATTGTCGGCGTCGTGCTGGCGTTTCTCACGGCACAAGTCATCATGAATGCGGTGGTGAAAGCCATGACGACGACCGTCAACGGGTGGAGCACCACCGTGAAGGCCGGCCAGCCCGGCAATGGCATCCTCCTGCGGGCCGCATTCGCCAGAACTCTACCCGCCGTCAATGTGGTGCAAGAGGCGGCGTACTGGACGACGACCAAGGACAGCGCAGGGCAGACTTTGCGCGGCCAGCACGAATATGTCCTGCAGTTTCCTGCAGGACAACTCCCGCCGAACGATGCTTTCTGGTCGCTGACCATGACCGATGTGGTCGGGTACATGGTGAAGAACCCCATCGATCGCTACAGCGTCGGCAGTCGCTCCGGCCTCGCGCCGAACGCCGATGGCTCAATCGACATCTATATTCAGCGCGCGGCTCCCGCAGGGCATGAGTCCAACTGGCTACCGGCACCGGCAGGCAACTTCAAGCTGATGCTCCGCGCGTATCTGCCCGGTGCCGCCATCCTCGATGGCACGTACCGCGTGCCGCCAGTCAAGAGAGTGCGGTGATGTGAGATGAACCGGTTGATTCTGAAATACGGCTATCCCATTACGTTCGTCATCCTGGCCATCCTCGCGTGGACCGTCTACAGGATAGTCTCCGCGGGAGGCAGCGGGCTCATTGGGTTCGTCGTCGTGGCCGTCGTCGTCTGGGGACTCGGCACGTTCGTGTTCTTGTATCTTTGGCCAACTTTCACGTACAGTGCCTACAAACGAGCGATCGTGCAGCATGGGCTCGGCGACGGCCCCGTCCCCGTCAATACGCTCTACGCCACGCCTCATCTCAGTTCACCAGCGGCGTCAAACGCCAGCTTACTCGCAACTGGGACCGACGACGTGCTCTACGTCGGCGGCTTGCTCGACCTCTCCACAGGGCCGCAAGTTTTGCACGTGCCGGACATGGCGGGCCGGTACTACAGCGTGCAGTTCACTGATCCGTCGGACGGCACTAATTTTGCCTACATTGGCAAACGCGTCACGGGCACCGAGGCTGGCGAGTACCTCATCAGCGGGCCGGGCTGGAAAGGAACCGTGCCGCAGGGAATGGCACAGATTGCTGCGCCGACCCATGCGGTGCTCGTGGTCGGTCGTGTCTTGGTCGAGAGCGACAGCGATCTCCCGACAGCCTACGGGCTGGCGCAGCAGATACAGTTCACCCCACTCAGCCACTGAGAACCCGATGTTTTGCAGGATTTTCGCTCCATTGGAGCGCTTAGCCCATGTAACCATCGACTTTGTAGCGTTTTTCACAGGATGGCCCCAATAAGGACCTCATGCTACCAGGATTCGCTCAAACTTGTCATTACCCACTGCGGAATGCGAACTCAAGAGGCACCACGCCGCACACAAACGAACCGCCCGCTGGATTCTCCTCCAACGGGCGCTGTAATGCTGCGATTCTTGAGAGCGAGCGTCAGGAGACGCCGCCAGCGTAGATATCCACATGAGTGACGAGTGTCTCGCCGCTGGACGACGTGGCCAGTGCGATGGATGGAGTTCCGCTGATATCGACGGTCGCATGATTCACGAACTGGCCGTTGATGTAGAAGTCTATGCTACTCGCGTCGGCGTTGTAGAGCACCGCGATCTCGTTCGCGACGAACGCATCCGAGTGCATGGCAATCGTTGAGCCTGAGATGGGCCCTTCCCCGGTAGACGAACTGAACTGGCACGTACCACGACAGATCTTATAGTCGCCCTGCTGCGAGACGATCACCAGGACGCTATTATCGAGCAAAATACCCGTGTCCTCAGACGTAGCAACGTCTGCTGCGGGCGCAAGCCGGGCAACCACGAGCAGGCCATTCGTCAGCGTCGTGCTATCCGCCGGCTTGAAGGTGCAGGTACCTTCGCTGGCGATGTGAAGGCCCTCAGACGAAAAATCGCAGCCGCCGGTGCTATCCCACAATCCCGAAGACGTGCCGGGGTTGTCGTTGTAGACATGCTGCCAGCCCTGCGGGACCCGCAGATTCGGCGCTGTGGTCAATTGGGGGGCGAATACCGCGAGCGCGATGGCTCCCACAGTCAACACGGT
>DAHUXT010000200.1 GCA_027307065.1 Ktedonobacteria bacterium | reverse complement strand
CGCGGCAGCCGACACGCACGACGTGCCACGGCAGTTCTGCCCTGGCGATCACCCCGCCGACTCCCCGCTCGTAGCGTTCACCGAGCGCGATCGTCCGTGCAAATGCCTCGGCGGTCAGCACCTCGGAGAGCGTCGCGCGCATCGCCGCCGTCGAGAGCCGGTTGGCCGCGAGCGTTCCCCCGATGCCGCCGACATCCGCCACCTCCCACAGGGTGCGCTCCAGCACACGGTCCGCGACCTCTTGCGACATGCCGTATGCGCCGCACGGAACGCCGCCGCCAATGGCCTTGCCAATGGTGAGCAGGTCGGGCTCCAGTCCGTGCGCCGCGGTATATCCGCCAGGCCCAGCGCAGAGCGTGTGCGTCTCGTCGATGATCAGCAACGACTGATACGTGCGTGTCAGTTCGCGCAATGCCGTGTGGTAGCCGTCGTCGGGCAGCACAATGCCCACATTCGTCATTACCGGCTCGGCGAGCACACACGCGACGTCTCCCTGCGCTAGCGCGTTTTCCAGCGCCGCGAGGTCGTTCCACTGCACCACACGCGTCGTCTCCGCGGGGTTGACCGAGGGTCCGATGTTGCCATAGCTCGGAACGACCGTGCCCGATGCGTCGAGTGTGGCGAACGTCTCGTCAACCGTTCCGTGGTAGCAATGGTCATAGACCAGCACCTTCGAGCGCCCCGTAATCTGGCGCGCCAGCCGCAGCGCGAAGCGGTTGGCATCGGTTGCCGAGAGCGTGAACTGCCAGAGCGGCAGACCGAAGCGGCGGGCTAACTCCTCGCTGACAATGGCGGCATCTTCCGATGGCAGCATCGTCGTGAATCCACGCGCCGCCTGAGCTGCCACCGCGCTCACCGTCGCGGCGGGAGCATGCCCAGCCATCGCTCCGGTATCGCCCAGGCAGAGATCGATGTACTCGATGCCGTCCGCGTCGAGCAGCGTAGCCCCTTTCGCCTCGACGACAAACACGGGAAAGTCACCGGGCCAGCGCGTCATCCAGTTCATCGGTACGCCCGACAGCAGCGAATGGCTCGCCTGTTGATGGAGCGCCCGTGAGCGTGGATGAGTCTCGGTAAAACGCTGGCGCTCTCGGGCCATCATCGCGGAAACGCGCCCTTTATCGACAGTCTTCATGCGATCTCCTCCGCTGCATGTCTGTTCGCTCGTAAAGTCTGTAGTTGTTCTACAGGCCAGGCGCATGACAGTCAACGGGATGTGGCATGACAGCCTGTCCCAAGGTCGCTGGCCAGACTGACCGTTCTGGTGCGCGTTCGCTGTGGTCGCTAGCCCTGAGGTGCGAGACGGTTTCGTCTGAAGAGCAGGGTTGCCAGCAACAAGAGCGGGTAGACGAGATAGGGTAGGTTGGTTGCCCAGTAGGAGGCGCCATTGGTGACAGTGTTCAGGCCAGCGAAGATATCACCCAGGAAGAAACCGATAATGGCATACAAGATCATGGCTCCGGTGATCAGGCCAACCGGAAAGACCCAACGGCTGTTACGCCATAAGCCGAGGCCGGTAGCGAAGTAGAGTGGGCCTAGCAGAAACGCGTCTTCGACCGCACCGGCCAGAATGCCAGGATCGACGTGGCGATAGCTATTGTCGCCGCTCAGGATGTACCAGTACCATACCTCGCCGAGCGGAGTGGTATTCGGGCCGATCGCGGCCAGGTGCAGGGCGAACAGCACGTAGTAGAACTGTGGAATCGCAGTGATGAATGCCAGGAGAAAGGAGTAGATCGCGAGAAATATGAGCCACCCGCGCCCTTTGAGTGGTTTGGTGGCATGTGCTGCTGAGTCGCCCAACATAGTGCCCTTCCTGACATCCTCCGCAGGCGACCGCACCCGACCGTGACATTGCCTGGCCGCTACAGGGTAGCAAGTTATGCGGCGGCTGTCAATCGCGCCTGCGGGCTTCTCCGTGCCTTGCGTGGTGTGCTCACATTTTCACGCCATCACGCTGAGATCATCGGTATCGCGATCAATACCAGCACGATTCCCACGGCCTGAAGTCGCTGGACCCGCTCCCGCAGCAGCAGCGCTGCCAGCAGCACCGTAGAAGCGGGAGAGAGGGAGGCGAGAACGGCGGCAACGTCGAGCCGCCCGGTGTGGGCTGCCAGCACGAAGAACGTGTTGCCCGCGGCGTCCAGGATTCCCGCAAGCACGAGCAGCGGTGTCAAATTCAGCGGGAGCGCGATGCGTTGTCCCCGGACCAACAGCAGCGCGACGATGACTACGACGGAGGCGAGACGGGCAACGGCGAGTGAGCCAAATGTCGTGTTGGGGCTCACCCGGCTGATGAGGATGAAAAAGCAGCCAAAACCGCAACCCGCCAGCAGCGCGAGACCGATGCTCCGTGAATGGAGACCTTTGGCTGTGCTAGAGGGATCGGGTTGCGAAATCAGCGTTATGGCCACGAGCGCAATCGCGAAGCCGCCTAACTGGAGCACTGTAGGCAGCCCGACGGTGAACGCGCTAAAGAGTACGGGAAGTGCCGCCGTCAGCACTGCCGAAACTGGGGCGGCGAGTCCCATTTTGCCCTGCGCCAGCGCGGTGTAGAAGGCGAGCAGACCCAGTACGCCAGCTATGCCAGCCAGGCTCCCCCAAAGCAGGTCTGAGGGGCGAGGGAAGGGCTCGCGTGTGATGACCGCCAGCGACGCCAGCACGAGAAAGCCCAGCGTATATCCGGCTACCACCACACTCGATGCGCTCGTGCGCCGTGATGCGAGGCCACCACTAAAATCACCGCTCCCCCAGCAGAGAGCGGCAGCCAGTCCGTAGAGAGCAGTCAGAACAACGTGATTCATCGGGTGGCCTTCGCGTTCAACGAACAGATCGACGACAGAAGGTGACGTTACGCCTTCACTGGCGCGTACGTGAGCAGGACATTTCCCGATCCAAATTGCCGCGAGCTGAGCAACTGGAGCTTGAATGACTCAGGAACACTCGTAAAGAGCGGGCGACCACTTCCCAGCACAACCGGGTTGACGAACAGGCGATACTCGTCTACCAGGCCGAGCCGCGTCAGTGCCGAGACGATGCTCCCGCTGCCAAAGATGAAGATGTTCTCTCCGGACTGCTGCTTCAGCCGTTCGGTCTCCTCGGCCATGTCCCCTTGCAGCAGGTGCGCGTTATCCCATGTTCCCCACTCGGCGCGGTCAAGGGTCTTCGAGAAGACATACTTGGCCGTGGAGTTCATCTTATTGGCGACGATTGGGTCGTCGGTGGCTGCCACGGGCGTCGGCCAATAGCTCGCCATTCCCTCAAACGTCACGCGTCCATAGAGATGGGCATCCGCCGTATCGAGCGTCGCTATCGCGTATTCGTTGAACTCATCGTCCACCACATGCCAGTCAATCTCGCCGTTTGGCCCGGCAAAGAAGCCGTCCACCGTGATCATTTCCTGCACAATGATGCGTCGCATCGCGCTACCTCCGGTTGGGTCTGAAAGTGACTTCAGTCATGATGACATGTTCTCTGAGTATAGGTCATTCGAGGAAAGCGCGTGCAGCAAAGGGGCATCCTGGCGGTCAACATTGACGTGAACGTGAATGTGGTATACGATAGACCATGAATAGGTGTATCTTTACGACGATGCTTGCCGGCCGATCACGATGAACGGGCTGGCATGCTGTCTGCCATGGGTAACTGATGGGTATCAGTGGCTGATGGTCCTACATTGAGAGAAGCCGAGGCATTGAGTATGTCTTCACATCAGCCGGTGTCAATAGACGACCAGACAACCGAGCCACGTACCGACGATGGCGCAGGCTATCAGCGGATCGAGCAGGTGGCTGCGCGCACGGGACTGACGAAACGCACGCTGCGCTACTACGAGGAAATTGGCTTACTTCCTCCGCCGACGCGGACGGAGGGCGGGTATCGCCTGTATAGCGAGGCGGACGTGCAGCATCTCGTGCGCATCAAGCGCTTGAAAGATCTGCTAGGCTTTTCGCTGGCCGAGATTCGCGAGATGGCCAACGCCGAGGAAGAGCGCGAACATGTGCGCGAGGCATGGCGACGCGAAACGGATCCGCACGCCCAACTGGAGTGGCTCGATCGCACTGAAGCGCTCACCCGGCGCCAGTTGCGACTCGTCGAAGAGAAGCTCACCGGGCTGCAGGAGATGCAGACGAATTTGACCGCGCGACTGACCCGCCTCGATGCATTGCGAACGGAGTTGCGCAAGAAGCTCGAAGGGTGATCCACCGACGCGAGGATGTTCGGCGAGACGACCCGTGCGACTACCATCCAGTACCGGATGACTCCCCAGTAGCGCGCGCATACGGTATGCTGACATCCACAATGCTGTATCGCTGAAATATGGTGGAGGGTCGCAAGAGCATGGAGAGCGCACCGAAGCGGCGCAATGATTCGAGACGGCGGCGAACCACCGAATTGGCGGAGACACCTGGCGGTCCCACGCTCTCCCGCCGCGAATTGCTGGTAGCCGGAGCGGCAGCCACCACGACTATTGCCCTGGCCGCGTGCGCGCCGGCAATCGCAAAGCACACGTTTACCCCCACGCCATTCTCGCTCAAGCGCCCAGCGGTTCTCTACGCCGATGGCACCGTGCCACACGCCATCGCCAACACCGTCGCGGCGAATCTTGGCGGGCACGCAGGCCTCTCAGATGCTCACCTGGCGACGAGCGCGGCGACCACACCAGACCTGGTGTTGACATACGGTTCCCTGCCCGCTGGATTTGTCGGTGCGACCATTGGCCACAGCCCCGTCACGGCGATCACCCATCTGCGCGTCCCTCTGGACGGCATCACCGGCGCACAGGCGCGCTCGTTGCTGAGTGGGACCGTCACCGACTGGCGGTCCATCGGTGCGCCCTATAGCTTGCCGGTCAGCGTCTTCGCACTGAAGGGGCTGGCACAACCAGATGGTGTCAGAGTCGCCGGAAACGCGACCATAGTTTCCACCGCCGAGGAACTGCTGCGGCAGGTGCGCGCACATGCCGGAAGCATCGCCATCGCTCCCGCGGAGTTTCCCGACTGGCGCGTCAAGAATCTTGGCATCGATAACGTCTATCCGGCGCAGCAGCGTGGCGGCAACCGTCCCGCGCCGTTTGCGCCGTTTATCCTGCGTCTTGGCGTCTCGGAGACGCTGGCGAAGCAGGGGATGGATGTCAAGCCGCTGGCGAGCGCGCTCGGATTCGTGCTGGCGGCCGCTACCCCGGTGGTGGACATGGTGGCGGTTGGCGATATCATGCTGGGGCGCGGTGTCAACAACAAGATGGTCGCCTATAACGATTATCTCTATCCTTACCGCGCGATGAAGAACGAGCTTGCCAGCGCCGACCTGCGTGTGGCAAATCTCGAATGCACTGTCACCGACACGTATCCTGTGCCCACCGATCCCTCGACGTTCACCTTCATCTCGAAGGCAGTGGCGATCAATGGGCTGAAGTACGCGGGCTTTGATATGTTGACCGTAGCAAACAACCACGCCAACGGCCCTGGCTATGCGCCGTTTATGGATATGGTGAACAATCTGCGTGGGCATGGCATCGGTGTCTGCGGCGGTGGCAACAATCTCGCCGAGGCATGCGCGCCCGCCATTGTGACGGCGAAGGGTCAGCGCGTGGCGATGCTGGGCTATTGCATGGTGCCGCCGGTGCCACAGGGGCCGTTTGCCACGACGTCGAGCTGGGGGCTCGCTCCGGTTGACCTCCAACGTTTGCCGCAGGATATTGCCGCCGCGCGTAAACAGGCCGATCTCGTCATCCCGTACTTCCACTGGGGCATCGAGTATACCAAAGATCCGACGACTGACCAGCAGCAGGCGGCGCGCGCCGCGATTGACGCCGGGGCGGATGTGGTGTTGGGGGTGCATCCACATTGGGTGCAGGGCATCGAATCCTACAAGGGCAAGCTCATCCTCTACTCGTTCGGAAACTTCATCTTCGATCAGGATTGGTCGCGCCCGACGCTCGAAGGTTTCTTGTTGCACCTTTATTGGCGCGGAACCGCCCTCGTCAGCGCGCACTGGGTGCCGGTCATCGATCAGGATCGCTGTCAGCCACGCGCCATGACCCAGTCCGAGGCGGTAGATGTCTTTGACCGCATGTGGTCGGGTACGGATATGTTGGCGAACGGCCAATACGGCCAGGGCTAGCTATTCGGCTCGCGCACGCCGCAAGAGCGCTTCATTGAGGGAGCCGGTGCGGTAGCCCTGAAGGTCGAGGGTGACAAACGAATAGCCAGCGTCGCGTACCGCCGTGACCACCTGCTCCCGGAGCGCGGGATCGAGCAGGCGAGGCAGGTCATCCTGATCAAGCTCGATGCGCGCGATGTTTTCGTGATGGCGCACCCGAACACGGCGGAATCCGAGCGCCCGTATCGCGCGCTCGGCACGGCCGATCTGCCGCAGCGCCTCCACCGTGACCGGAGTGCCGTACGGGATGCGCGACGAATAACACGCCTCGGCAGGCTTCTCCCACACTGGCACATCCAGGTGCCGCGCCAGCGCACGAATCTCCGCTTTGCCCAATCCTGCCTCATCCAATGGCGCGCGGACGCCACGCTCGCGGGCCGCCCGCTGACCCGGCCGCCAATCTCCGTGGTCATCACGATTCATCCCGTAGGCAATCTGTGCCAACCCGAGGCGTCGGGCAAGCGGCTCCAGATGGTCGAAGAGTTCCACCTTGCAGAAGTAGCAGCGATCGGCAGTATTGGCGGTATAGCGCGGATCCTCGATCTCGTGCGTCTCGACGAGTTCTAGCCGAGCGCCCATGCGGCGTGCCACCGCCACTGCCGCAGCCGTCTCATCGGCGTCGTACGCGGGCGACATTGCCAGCGCCCCAACGGCGCGCTCGCCAAGGGCATCGGTTGCCACCCTGAGCAATAGTGCGCTATCCACTCCACCAGAGTACGCTACCAGCACCGATCCCATCTCGCGTACAATGGCTGTCAGCGAGGCGTATTTGGCGCGCAGATCGGGGCCGAGCGGTGAC
>DAHUXT010000001.1 GCA_027307065.1 Ktedonobacteria bacterium | reverse complement strand
CTAAACAATTTGGCGGTCATATGCAGGGCTTTGGGTTCCTTGGCTTTAGCCCGTTTATTTTTGGACAGCAAATCATCGGCGAAAATATATTGGCATCTAAAACTGTTATGGAAAAGCATCGGCATACTTAGCGCTTCTAAATCCTCCTTTCTCTCCGCTCATCCAGTTACCAGCGGGCCGTGTAGTAACGGCTAGAGATGATGTTTCCTGAGTCCTGTAGTGTGTGTCGTTCAGCGTGTGGCCGCGCCCTGGCGCGTAATCCGCAGGCGCGAAACGACATCCAGATCGCCTGAGCGGAGTTTGTCCGAGGGCGACGGTGGACGGTATCGAGGAGGTCCTAGCAACTATGGCAGATCATCTGGACGCACCAGGTCTGCAGTCTCCGAACATGGACGCGCGCATCGACATCACCGATATTTACGCGTTCCAGAAGCCTGGAGACCCCAGCAAGACGATTCTTATTACCAATGTGAATCCCCTTGCGCCCACGCTGGCGGATTCGTTCGAGCACCAGGCGATTTACGACCTACGCATCGATACCAATGGAGACGCCGTAGCCGATGTGGCGTTCCGGTACCGCTTCTCGGAGTTCGCGAATGGCGCGCAGACCGCGACCGTCCATTATGCTACCGGGAACGTGGCAGCGGGAAAGAACAGTGGCGGCAGCATCATCATCAACAATGCGCCGTGTTCCTTCGGTCATACTCCCCAGGTGACGACCGCCGGCCCGTACAAGTTCTTCGCCGGCCTGCGCAGTGACCCTTTCTTCTTCGATTTGATCGGGTTCCTGCACGGATTCCAGTTTACCGGAGACGATTTCTTCATCGACAAAAACGTCTTCGGCATCGCGCTGGAGGTACCCAATTCGGCGCTTGGAGCCAATCCCAAGATTGGCGTGTGGTTCCGCGTGCTGAAGGAAGTCGACGACGTGTGGACGCAGATGGATCGCATGGGACGCCCAGCAATCAACACGGTCTTCAACCACGGCGCGGATAAGAATACCTTCAATGGCATCGAGCCGACGCAGGATCGCGCGCTTTTCGAGACGAGCTTTGTCAATACGCTGGCGTCGTTCGGACATCCCGCGTCAGAGGCCAAAGCCATTGCCGAAATCCTGCTGCCAGACATCCTCACCTATGACTATTCGAGTGCGGCTGGGTTCCTGAACGGGCGGAAGCTCGCGGACGACGTGATTGACGCCGAACTGGCGCTGGTCACGAATGGAGCCGTGACGACCGATAAAGTTGGCCCGCATACTGACTATCTCTCCGACTTCCCCTACCTGGGGAATCCACACTAGCGAGAAAGGAGCCGAAGTCATGGCAACGATGAATCGGCGCACATTTCTGACAGTGGCGGGCGCAGGCACGGCAGCGGTTGCAGTGGGCGCCACGGGGATTGTCGCGGGCAAGGGATTGCTCGCGGGGACAGGCAGGAAAGCCAGCCTGAGCTTCAAAGCGGTCTCGGGGTTGCCCGCGAAGCCGCTGCCCAACTACTGCACGTACGTGATCGAGGGCCACCTGGACCTAGCGACCAAGACGGGCACCATCACCGAGACAATGTACGCAGGCTCTCCCGAGGCGATGAGCCAGATGATCTGGTCGGGGTTCACCCGCCTGATTCGGGTCAGCGGCATCCGGCAGACCGGGAGCGTGCTACACGTGGAGGGCAGCATCGTCGACCGCTCTCAACTTCGCAGAGGCGAGAGTGCGACCTTCCACATTCAGATAGATCGCGCCGCCCGCACGGCCCAGGGCGAATTCATGGGCAAGGCGATCTCGCTGACGCTGGAATGATACTCAATCCGGTGGGATGTTGTCGTGTGCGGCGGCTGTCCGCGGCATGAGTGCCACGGCGAATCAGGAAAATTCGGCCCATTCGCGGTGGCTTTCAGGTTGCGGTACACATTCCCATGGACAACGCCTCCAACAAAGTGGGTATGACACGAACACGGAAAAACGAATCCTGGACGGCTTCGGGACAGATCGTCCTTCGGCCATCCAGGCGTTTTGTGTGTCTGCCGCGATATGCGGGTGATGCTCCTAGCGGTCGTCCCATCCCGCTCCAGCGGGAGCGCCCCACTGGTCGTCGGGCATTGCTCCTGAGGAACGGCCACTGGGCGGGTATGCGCCATAGCCATCTGGCGGTGGGCCGTACTGGCTCGGCGGATTACGGAACGTACGCGAGCCAGGGTTCCTCCGGGCGCCAGGACCACCCATCTGGCTTGCTGGACCCATCTGGTTTGCCGGGCCCATTTGCCCAAAATGCATGGGAGCCTGCGGCGCACCCATCATCTGACCGTTCGCAGGGCGCATGGGTGGCATCATGCCGCCAGGTTGCTGCGCGCGCCCATTCGCCGCCTCATTGTAACCGGGCGCTCCGTTGGGCGAGCCAACACTCGGGGCAACCGTAGACTGGGTGCGGCCACCCACCACGTGCTGCAGTTCGTCGACAACTTGCTCAAGTTGTCCGGCGCTGCGATTGGCCGCCGACGCGCCCGAGACCAGTTGGTCAGATACCTGCTGTGTGACGGTGATCGCCTTATCCATACGGTCGTTGCTGGCCTGCTGGCGCCGCGCTGCCTCGTCGATGTAATGCGCCAGTTCTACCAAATGCTGCACGGTGCGCCGCGCCTGCTCTTCTGTCAGGCGATCCCAGTATTCGTTAAACCAGTTGCTCGCGTCGATGATGCGCCGTGCCGCCTGGTTCATGGCATCTGAGAGATAGCGAATACTCTCCAGACCTGTGCGACAGGCATCCACCACCCAGTGCTGCTCGCCTGCGGAGCTTTCCTGGCGAGACGCCAGATCCTTCAGCGCGGCTGACGCTCCCTGCAGTTCGGCGACTGATCCGATCACGGGGCGCGTCGTTCTGCTTCCAACGATCAGACCGATCAGCACCGCCAGAATAGCGATGACCCCGGCCGAGAGCAACGAGGTGCGTATCTGGTCGTCGGCAACGCGTGTAACCGTGGAGACCGGGCTCAGCACGAAGTACGACCAGGGCACCACATTCAGCCGCACCCGCACAAACTGATACTGGGTGTTATCGCCGGGTTGTGCGATTCCCTCGAAGGTGTCTTCATTCGCCGCAGCGTTGAGCGACGATTGCACGCCGGGCAACAGTCGCTGTGGCACGGCACCGGTTGAGCCATAGCGCTGCTCAGTCGCGATTTGATGCTGAACATCAGCGCTCAGCGGAAGCACCGTCGTGAAGAGATTGTCCCGCTGGGGATCGGCGATGACGACGCCGTTTTCGTCGGTCACAAACGCGTAGCTGCCGTCACTATTGATTCCATGTTTGCCGTTCACAATATTCCAGATGTAATCGAGTCGCAGCGTTGCCTGCAGGAAGCCCAACACAGGTGGCGCGGGCTTCAGCGGGTTGGCGACTACCGGCGTATAGAGTCGGACGAACGCATGCTTGGTCGCCGGATCATAGTAGACCTCAGAGACCCACTGTTTGCCCTGCTTCAGTACCGTGTCGAGATCGGCCTGCGTTGGTGGCGGCGCATTCTTCTGGATGTCGGCGCTGGAAGTCAGTTGCATTTTGCCAGTCGCGTCGTAGAGGCTCCACTGCGTATAGAATTCATCACGTGTCATGCCAGCGCCCAGTGCCCGCAACGACGATCCCTGATAGGAGGCGGAGCCAAGCGTGCTTTGAATGCCGCAGGCAAGTTCAGGCGGTGGCGTCGGCGATTCGGCGCAGACAAGATACTTGATCACCGTGTCGACAAATGCCAGCGTCTTGCCGTCGAGCAGTCGCTCTTTGATGTAGGTGTCGACCAGTGTTGATTTGGCATTGGCGTCGGTCGAGAGCGCGCTGCGGCTCTGGTTTAGCAGTGTTCCGCGCGCGAAGTAATCGTTGATGCCGACAACCGCTGCCAGCGGCACAAGCGCGGCGAAGAGCACCAGCAACGTCAGCCGCGCGGAGAGAGGCAAGCGGCGCCCCCCACGTTTTTTCACCTGAGCCATGTAGAAGCACCTCGCTTCGCGCCGGATTCGTGCGCGTCGTCTGCTGGCACCGATGCCATATATCGCAAAATAGCAACCTGTCTCAATCGTTCAACCGACAATGCGCGAGCGCTCAACGCGAGCAATCAACAGGCATTCCGGTGACGCGTCAATGCTGACGATAGCACTTTATCGTGCCACGCCTGACCGCCGTTCTCAGTGAAAATCAGTACTTTCGGATACGACCAAATACTGCGCTGGTTGCGTTGATATGCTGACTTTCCGCCGCGTGCCACACATCCTCCATGCGTATTCGCATCCCTACTCGCACTCCTAAAAGATGAGCCCGAAGCCCTTCAGGTCGCTCAGCAGTTGGAGGACCTCATCCACCGACTTCGCGGAAAGTCGCGCCATATCGCCCACCGTGTGCTGCCCGTTTGCCAGCAGCAGGACTGTCCGATGTCCTCGCGAGAGACTATAGGTTGCCACCAGCGTGTTCAAGTCGCGCACATCTGGCGTGCGCCGCGGCGTATCGTGCTCGGCGCGCAATGGTTGCCTCGATGGCGAGCGATAGCCAGAACTCGCGGGCGAGGAAGGCGGGTCGGAGGGGTTCCAAATACCAGAATTGCCATAATTCGGTGGATTGGGAGTATTTGGCATGATAGGCGTGTTGGGATTCATACCCGGCATCATATTGGGCGCGCTGCCTCGATAGCCCCAGCCAGCGCCGCTGGCGCCACTTGGATGTGTTGGCCTTGACGTGGGCTGTTGCGGCGGTGGCTCGGGTGGCTGGCCATTATTGTAGGAAGTGCTGACACCATACGGGGAGCCGTTGTTGTCGACGGCGGGCAATACTCCGGAGACATTGGGGATAGGGCGCTGCGCCGATGTCTCGAAGGCAAAGCGGCACTCACCCCAGCGAATCAGGATATTCAGCGCCTCGCGGCCGGTGAGTTGCCCGAGAGCGGCATAGACCGGATGCCCCGAGACAAAATAGATCTCACCCTCTTCCAGTCCGTTGCCATCACGCTCCGCGGAAAGTAGGCCCGTGCGCCGACCCAATTCAACCACTTCGATCACGTTGGCAAGGCGGTTTGTTGCCGTCACTCTGGACTTGGCCATGGTCGTTCTCGTGCCTCTCGCCGCAGACGTGCCTGCGATCTGCCCCCCGCTGTCACATCCCACAATCGCGCATCCGTTGCGTGCTCAGTATAGCATGCTGTGAGATACGACGATGTCTCATCTCGTTCTGAAATGAGAAAGATATCCCATCGGCAAGCGCCCACCGATGGATCTAGCCTTGCTGGCGCTGTTTTGCGCGTTCGGCCAGGTCTTTCACCAATTGCGCGTGTTCCTTGGAACATACCAACACACCGTCGGGCGTATCGACAATGACCAATCCCTTGACCCCGGCGGTAGACACAGGCCGGCCAGTGGTGCTGAAGATCAGCGTATCATCTGTTTGCACGCGCAGACAGTCATCCGCCTGCAGACCAACCATCACGTTGCCTGCTTCATCCTGGGGGTGCAGTGTGGCAACCTGCGCCCAGCTTCCGATGTCATTCCAGCCGACCGAGACAGGGATGACGGCCATACGGTCGGCGCGCTCCATGATGCCTACGTCGATAGTTACATTCTCGGTCAGCCGTTGCCAGGCCTGATGCATCACCTGCTCAACCTCCGCCGTCATCCGTCCTCCGGTGTGTCGAGCGGCGGCGCCGATCTCGTCGAGTACGCTGGCGATCTGCGGCACGTGGCGGCGCATTTCTTCGAGGATGCGATCTACTCGCCACAGGAAGATTCCGGAATTCCACGAGTAGTGGCCTGCGCGCACGTATTCCTCTGCCACTTCACGCTGCGGCTTCTCGACAAATCGGCTGACACGGTACGCGGTCAGATCGCCCGAGGCAGCCATCGGCTCGCCCGCCTGAATGTAGCCGTAGCCGGTTTCCGCGTAGGTCGGCGTGATGCCTAGCGTTACGAGATACCCCTGGCGCGCCACCTGCTCGGCAAACGCGAGCGCGCGACGAAATCCCTCAACATCGGTAATCGCGGCGTCGGCATGGACGGATGCCATGGTGGCGGTCGGTTCGCGCGCGGCAATGAGCGTGGCGGCGAGGCCAATGGATGCGGCGGTCCCACGGCCCAGTGGCTCCGCCAGAATGTGCTCGGCGGGCAGCGCGGGCAGTTGCTCGGCGACGGACTGGCGATAGCGCTCGAAGGTCACGACGTAGAGGTGGTCAGGAGCAACAAATGGCGCAACACGCTCGACGGTCTCTTGCAGCATCGTGCGATCGCTCATCAGCCGGAGGAACTGTTTGGGGGTTTCTGGTGTGCTCAAGGGCCAGAGGCGAGTCCCGCTGCCACCGGCTAGAATGGATGCATACATCAGTCTCTGATTCTCTACTTCCTCGTCAGACGAAGCGTGCCACGTTTAGCCGGATCGCCTGCGCCGTGAATGCGATGCACGGTGTGCTGCCATGGTATCCGAAATTTCGCGAACCTTCAAGGAGACGTCAGGAGAGCAAGCGCGTCAGAGCATCCATCAGACGCTCCATCAGACGCTCCATCAGACAATCCAGTCGCGGCGAATGGCAAAGGCGTCGAGCGCGCGTTCCTGTTCAGAGACTCCCACCGCGCCGGGGCAGACTGCCCGTACCCGCGCCAGAGCCTGTGCGGGGGTCGCGCCCGTTCGCACCAGATAGGCCGCCAGCACCACGCCAGTGCGTCCCTGGCCCATCTTGCAATGGACGACGACAGGCTTCCCACGGACACGCTGCCAGTCGATGAAACGCAGCGCCTGGTCGAACTGTTCGGGCGTGGGCGCGGTCAGATCGTCCACCGGCACATGGAGCGACTCCAGGCCGTGACGTTCGAGCGCCTCAGCGGAGAGCGGCGTCTCGGTCATCGAGAGCACCGCGCCGATGCCTCGCTCGCGCAGCCAGGCCAGATCGGCGTCTAGCGCCGCAAGCGCGCCCGCGTCATCCGGCAAAGCATCGCGCCGTGTCATGCTTCCACCCGGTCGCGCGCATCCAGCCAACATATCCTCGATCAGCCAGTAGAAACCCTGCATAGTACGCCTCGTCTCGCCATGTGTCATCGCTGTTGTGTCGCAATCTCATCAAAATACCGAGAGTGCGTCGCCCTATTCTTCCCTCATTCTAGTAGGCATGGCAGGCAATCGCACCCGTCATTCCGGCAGGGATGCGGCTCCCCCAATGGACAGGACGCGTCTGCGGATGACCCCAATCACGAGCCGCGGTTAACTGTCCCTTGACAACTGAGAGCCGGTCAGGTACATATATAGCGATCCTTTATATAGGATTTGCTTATATAGCATGGCTTGATGTATTTGGCGAGAGAACAGCACAATGTCGTGCGATGGCGCGGATTACGTGCTCCTCCTCGTCGGCCGAAGGCGGAGCGAATGACACAAACAGGCACACCGGATGGCTGGCAAGACTACACCGAGCTCGAAAAATTAACGCGCGCGCTGGCCGACAAGGTGCGCCTGAACATCGTGCGTGTTCTGGCCAACAGCCAAGAGGTGAACGTTACCGATCTCTCGCAGCAGTTGCTGATCAGTCAGCCACTGGTTTCGTGGCATTTGGGAATCCTGCGGCGCAATGGGCTGGTACGCACGCGTCGGCAGGGGCGGCAGGTCTATTGCTGGCTCGATGTCGCGCGGTGTCAGCAGAGCCTGCGGCGATTGGGAGACGTCATCAGTGGCGAGCCTGCTCCAGCGGCTTCGACGACGGCACTCTCGCCAGCGGGCGATCCCGGTGACGCATCGCTGCTCGCGCCTGGCGTAGCAGGCACAACAGCCGGCAAGCCAACTGGCAAGCCTAATGGCACCCGGCCAGCCCGGCAGTTCTAAGCAGCTCTTAACAGTGGTTGTTCAGCCATCATCCCATCCGGGCAGGCCCGGAAACGTTTGGTCACGATGGCAGCAGTTTGCACACAGTCCGTATTCAGGAGGCATGGCAACTTGGGCAAGAAGAAAGTGCGCGTTGGCATCATTGGCGTGGGCAACTGCGCATCGTCACTCGTGCAGGGCGTGGAATATTACAAGAACGCCGCCGATGACGACTTCATTCCTGGGCTGATGCACGTCAACCTTGGCGGCTATCACATCAGCGATATCGAGTTCTCCGCCGCGATTGACATCGACGCGGAGAAAGTTGGCAAAGATCTGAGCGAGGCGATCTTCTCGGGGCAGAACAACACGTACAAGTTCGCCAATGTTCCCGCGGCAGGGGTCAAAGTCGAGCGCGGCATGACGCATGACGGCCTCGGCAAGTATCTCTCGCAGGTCATCACCAAGGCGCCGGGCAAGACCGCCGATATCACCAAAGTGCTCCAGGATACCGGCACTGATGTCGTCATCAACTACCTGCCGGTGGGCAGCGAGACAGCCACCAAGTGGTATGTTGAGCAGATTCTGCAGGCTGGCTGCGGTTTCGTCAACTGCATTCCGGTCTTCATTGGGCGCGAGCAATATTGGCGCGATCGCTTCGAGGCGGTGAACCTGCCGATCATCGGCGACGACATCAAGAGTCAGGTCGGCGCGACCATCGTCCACCGCACCCTCGCCCGCCTCTTCCGCGAGCGCGGCGTCCGGCTGGAGCGCACGATGCAGCTCAACGTCGGCGGCAACACCGATTTCTACAACATGCTGGAGCGCGACCGCCTTGAATCCAAGAAGATCTCCAAGACGAACGCCGTCACCAGCCAACTCGACTATGATATTGGCGCCGACAACGTGCACATCGGCCCCAGCGACTATGTCGCGTGGCTCAGCGACCGCAAATGGGCCTATATCCGCCTGGAGGGCCGCACCTTTGGCGACGTGCCGCTGAACCTTGAGATGAAGCTCGAGGTGTGGGATTCGCCAAACTCCGCGGGTGTCGTCATCGACGCGGTGCGTTGCGCCAAACTGGCGAAGGACGCGGGCGTTGGTGGCGCGCTGCTTGGCCCGTCAGCCTACTTCATGAAGTCTCCGGCAATTCAGTACACCGATGAGCAGGCTCGCCTGATGACCGAAGAGTTCATCGCCGAGTTTGCCCAGGGCGCGCAGTCCAGCGCTGACGCCCAGACCCGCGCCAAGGCCAATGGCCACAGCGAGGCGACCGTCGCCGTGCACGAACTGCCCGAAGCGAACTGATTGACGCGACCCCTCTCCGTGTCGGGGAGGGGTTACGGCTCACCCATTTAGCGTAGAGATGTTGCGCTTGCGTAACAACTCCTGTTACTCTCTCCCCGGCAGGCTCGGCAGATATGCGCGCCGGGTCAGCCGAGGGGAAACGCAATCAATCCTGTGTGTTTTCGCTGCTCCGCCTGCTGAGGATGCACCGAGGGAGCGAGACGTTGGTCTACTACCTTACCCGTTTTGCCAGTTGGCTCGCCGGTCGCGTGCCACGTCCGGTACGGCTGGCCGTTGGCGGCCCCATTACTGTGCTGGTGTATTATGCGTGGGTAGCCAAGCGGCGCGTGACTATCGCCAATATGGCCCAGGTGCTCGGCGTTCCGGAGAACGATCCGCGCGCGCGGCGGCTGGCGCGGGACTCCTGGCGTAATTACGGACGCTATATTTCTGACTTCTTCTATCTTCCCAATGCGACCTTCGACGAGTTGCTCGCGCGCATGAAAGACGTCACGCCAGCGCCGGGAGCATTCAACCACATTGATCAGGCACTGGCCCCTGGCAAGGGGGTTATCCTCGTCTCGTTTCACTTCGGTGCGTGGGATGTGGCCGCCGTTATGGTACGCAGCCATGTACCCATCGATCTCATCGTCGAATCGTTTGATGACCCGCGCATGGATAAGCTGGTAATGGACCAGCGCGGCAAGTTTGGCCTGAACCTCATTCGCATCGAGAAGACGCCACGCCGGATCCTGCGCGCCTTGCAAGAGAATAAGGTGGTAGCCGTCGCCGTCGATAAGCCAGTGCCGCCAGAGGAGGGCGTGCCGATAACGTTCTTCGGCAAGACCTGCTATGTTCCTGGTGGAATCGCGCAACTCGCACTGAAATCAGGCGCGACAATTCTCCCCGGCTATTGCCGTTACGACAAAAACTATTCCAGTACGTATTACTTAGGGGCAATGTCCCCCATCTTCCCACAGCATACTGGCGACAAACGTGCCGATACGATACGGTTGACACAGCAAATGTTCGAGTCCATGGAGGAAGTTATCCGGCAATATCCTGACCAATGGGAAATGTTCCGCCGATTCTGGCCCGAAGGCGGCGCGCCGTCATCATCCGAGCACATGGCGTCCAGGCGACTCCAGACCGCGGCAGCGAGCCTGGCTCCGGGAGAGCAATCCAATGGCTAAGTTGCGCGCGTTTCGCCTGGCGGCGACCATCATTCCATTCATTCCCCTGTGGCTGGTGTATCCCAGCGCCCGGCTCATCGGCAGGCTCATCTGGGCCTTCGGGGGAGAACTTCGCCGCCGGGTGGAGCGCAATCTGCGCCACGTGCCTTCCCTCGCCAGCGATCCTGTGGCCCTGCATCACGCGACGCGCGGCGTCTTCGAGAATATGGTGCTCAACTATGTAGACTTCCTGCGGGGGCCGCATCTGACCGACAAGCAGGTGCTTGCGGGATGGACAACCGAGGGCGAAGAGATTATCAATGAGGCGATGCAGCAGGGACGCGGGCTCATCGTCGTGAGTGCCCACTTTGGCAACTTCGAATATGGCGCGTCGCGGCTGGGCGCGCTCGGCTACCTGATGACTACACCTGCCGAACGTATGCAGCCAGAGGAGCTCTTCACCTGGTTCTGCAAGACGCGCGCGCATCACAACATGCGCCTGTTTCCGGCGGATAGCCGCGAGACCCTGCGCGAGATGATGAACGCGCTCAAACGGAACGAGATGGTGCTGATCGCCGCCGACCGCTTCATCGTGGGGTCGAGCATCCAGACGCCATTCTTCGGCGAGCCAGCGCGGCTGCCAACGTCGGCGGTTGCCCTGGCGCTTAAAACCGGCGCGCCGATTGTCGCGTCGTTCTCGTGGCGACTGGGCCGGGGAAGGTCACACGGTGGTGTCATTCCGCTGAACGTTCAGCCGGGGCATACGGGTACCGAAGGTGCTGGCAACGCAGCCGCGCGCGCGCGTACCGAAGAAGACACCTCTCACGCGGTACACCTCTATGTCGAGCAGTTGGAAAGGCTGATCTCGGCGCATCCAGAACAGTGGGTTTCAACGCTGGCAACGGTCTGGGAGACCGACGACCAGCCCGGCAAATACCACATGACCGAACAAATATCGACGGCAACACACATGTCGCCAGCGGCTACCCGCCAGCAGCAATCCGCGATCCCATCCGTGTGAGCGTTACGACCATGACGAGCACACAGACAGGAAAGCGAAGGAAAGACACAACGCATGAAGAGCGATTCCAACAAGCGACTGCATAGCACACCGTCTGGTGATGCCGAACATACTTTTGAAGAAACGATCGCAGCCACCTACCAGCGCGACGAAATCATCGACATCGCGCGCGGTGGCATCCCAGGCGACGGCCTCGCCGATGTGCATATG
This sequence comes from Ktedonobacteria bacterium, assembly GCA_027307065.1. Taxonomy (GTDB): domain Bacteria; phylum Chloroflexota; class Ktedonobacteria; order Ktedonobacterales; family JADMIN01; genus DAHUXT01. Next base: position 47,761 of record DAHUXT010000001.1, on the reverse strand, counting down.
CACACGAACTACAGCGACGGCACTGGCTCGGTGGACGAGGTATTGAACTTTGTCGAGACCTACACGCCACTCGATGTGATCGCCATCACTGATCACGACACCATCGACGGCGCGCTGCGTGCCCGCGACCTTGCGGCTCGCCGCAGCTATCCCTTTGAGGTGATTGTCGGCGAAGAAATCAGCACGCGCGAGGGACACATGCTGGCCCTCTTCCTGGAAAAGCGTGTCCCGCCAGGCCTGAGCATCGAGCGTAGTATTGAACTGGTACACGCGCAAGGCGGCCTCGCAATCATCGCCCATCCGTTTAATCGGGTCTTCCGCCATAGCGTGCAGCGCAAGGTGATGAACCGGCTGTTGCGACAGCCCGACCTGCACCCCGATGGCATCGAGACACTCAATGGCAGCTTCGCGGGCATCGGTTCGTCGCGCATTGCCATGTCACTTGCGCGCACGGTCTATCATTGGGCTGAGACTGGCAGCAGCGACGCGCACACGACGACGGCGGTTGGCTGCGCGCGCACGCTCTTTCCAGGCCGCAACGCCGCGGATTTCCGCCGAGCGGTCGAGTTGCGACAGACATCGCCGCAGGGGCGCTACTGGCAAGCCAGAGAGTATGTTGCATTCGTCTCACATCGCATGGTATATGGGGGTGGAGCGACGCACGAGCAGATCGAGCCACGCCGCACCGCGATGGCGCGCATCGGTGGGTTCGCCCTCGAGCGGAGCACCCGCATGCGCCCATCGGCTAGCGTGGTACGCTAAGGGTGTCCCGGTGCCAGGCGCCGGAGGGTGCGCAGAGCCTTGCATCATGGATGTAGCCATCGAGCCACGGTCTCGCAGACGACGCAGAAGCAGACGAACACGAAAGAGCATCGAGCACCATCGCTCGATATCATGAACCGACAGGAAGGCGCGCATTGAAAATTGGACTTGTTTCGCCCTACGACTGGAGCTATCCAGGGGGCGTGCAGGATCACATAGCGCACCTGGCCGCCGAGTTGCGCAGCCGGGGCAACACCGTGCGCATCCTCACCCCCGCGACTGGCTCACGTGCGCGGCAGGTGGAATATGGCGTCTACAAGTTGGGATGGGCGGCTCCGGTGCGTGTCAATGGCTCGATTGCGCGGGTAGCGGTGGCCCCAGACTGGCGCGGACGCATTCGCTCGCTGTTGCGGCGCGAAGAATTCGACGTGCTGCATATGCACGAGCCGTTGGCATCCGCCCTGCCCCTGACGATGCTCCATCTGACGGGCATCACCAACACACTCTACGTCGGCACGTTCCACGCCTGGGCGCGGCGCAGTCTTACCTCGACGAGTGATTGGGCGTATTATTCCGCCAAGCCGCTACTGGGCCGCTACTTCCGGCGATTGCATGGGCGCATCGCTGTCTCGCCAGCCGCGGTGGAGTTCGTCTCACGGTTCTTCCCTGGCGAGTACCGAGTTATTCCCAACGGGGTCGATCTGGGACGCTTTAGCACCACTGTGCCTCCGCTCGCGCAATACAATGACGGGCGCTTCAATGTCGTCTTTCTCGGCCGACTGGAGCAGCGCAAAGGGTTGAAATATCTGCTGCGAGCGATTCCCATCATTCGCCAGCACTATCCCAATACCCGTTTTCTGATCGGCGGCGACGGCCCACAGCGGGTGGGATTCCAGACGTATGTGGCCCAGACAGACTGGCGCGATGTTGTCTTTTTGGGGCGCGTTCCAGCGGAGCAGCTTCCGTCGCTCTATGCGACGGCGGACGTCTTCTGCGCGCCTAATACCGGCGGCGAGAGCCAGGGTATCGTATTGTTGGAGGCGATGGCCTCTGGTCGGGCAGTGGTAGCCTCAGATATTCCGGGGTTCCGCTCGGTGATTCGTAATCAGCGCGATGGATTGCTGGTCGCGCCCAAGAGCCACGAGCAGCTTGCGTGGGCGATCTGTCATCTGTTGGATGACGAGGCCGAACGTCGGCGATTGGCGTATGCCGCCCGCGAGCGCGCCAAGGATTTTGGCTGGGAGCATATTGCCGGGCAGGTGCTCGACTATTATCGTGAACTGCGCGCGGAGTACGCCACCACATGGGGCAGACAGCTCGCGCGTCCGACGGCTGCGGTCCTACCAATTCTGGAATAGCGCCGTATCGGCGATGTCGGAAATGGCCAATTGACAGCCAACAAGAGACAGCCAACGCCGCAAAGGGCTGGCGAGGCTGGGCCTGATGGGCCATAAGCGCATCTTTTCGCTGGCGCGAATCGCTCTGGCAAACGAGTGCCTGGATTCGCATACGTGTGGGACAGGTAGTGGTACAATAGAAGCAGCACGCAACGAGGAGCAGGTATGTTTGGGCCACGGATACAACAAACCGCGCGCCGTATCGCCGAGTTAGTGGTTTGGCCGCTGGCGGCGATTGGCATGACTCCAAACATGGCAACGCTTATCGGGCTGCTGCTCAACGCGATTACGGCGGCGATTCTGGCGATGGGGTCATTGCGCCTGGGGGGCGTGATGCTACTGATTGCTGGAATGTTTGACATGGTGGATGGGGCGCTGGCACGCGTGCGGAATCAGAAGACGACTTTTGGCGCTTTCTTCGATTCGACGCTGGACCGCTATTCTGAGGGCATTATCATCCTCGGCATCATCCTTTACGTCAACAGCTTGCCGCCATCAACGGAAAAGGCATGGGCTCTGGCTCTGGCGTACATCGCCGGACTGGGGTCGCTCATGGTCAGCTATGTGCGCGCGCGGGCTGAGGGTTTGGGCCTGGAAATGAAGAGTGGTCTGATGGCCCGGCCTGAGCGTGTGCTGGTGCTGGCAGCGGGACTCATCCTGGGAGCCGGGCAGTGGCTCATCTGGACGCTCCTATTGCTTGCGGTAACGAGTGTATTCACCTCGGTGCAGCGTATCGTCGCCGTCTGGCTGAAGCTCTCGCGTTCAGCGCGCCAATCGTCCTCGGTTGACGCGGTTGAGACCGTCGAAGGCTCGCCCGCGCAGGGGACGCAGAGCAACGGGAGACATCCCGAACACATGAATACTGCACAATCGCTGACTTCAGAGCATCGTTCATGACATTGGTTACCGTCGCTCACGTGTGTATGCGCGGCGACGGGAGGCTCTGAAATCGTTCCTGATGTGCTGCTCCGGCGGCGCACAGACAGAAAGACAAGCCCGCACAGGGTTGCGCTTCCGCCAGGGATGGCGGGATGCCGGAAGGGTAGTGGGGAGAGGGTTGAGGTTGGGTTGAGACCGGCCTGGGAATATACGACTGACGCGACGATAATGCGCATCCGCGCTGGCTGCCAGCAGAACTACTTCAGGCACAGCGCATCAGAGATACACCGCGGCGTTGCGACTTGCCGGATTCCCCCTACGTCATCGATCAGCCTCCCCGCCACACCACTCTGCGCCCCTGCTTGCGGCAGAAGCAGGAGACAATATGACGCAAGATCAACGTGACCCCATGGCGCCGACGCCTGGGTCTACTGAAGGCACAGCCACCGCTGGTGCCCAGGAAAGCACACCCGCGAAGACATCCTCCCGGCCGCCGCGCCGCCGCCATACATCGAGCCGCGGACGGCAGGCGAAAGAGCAGAAAGAACAGCAAGAACCCAGGGAGCAGCACGACGAACAGCCCGCGACCCCTATCGCCGAGCCCGTGGCCGCATCCGCGCCAGCGGCAGAAACAGCGCACAGCGCACCTGTCGCACCTGTCGCCACTGAGATAGCTGCCGAGACTACCAAGCGTCCTCCCGCGCGCGGACGGCGAGGAGGCAGCAATCGCCGCCGCAGTGGCAAGCCAGAGTCGCAAGACGTACAACTCATTCCGGTAATCTCGGCGACAGAGACACCCACGCACGCGACCAGCGAGGAAAATCCGCTGGCGATACCGCTGCCTGCTCCTGAGCCGTTGCCGCTAGACGCCGCGATTCTGGCGCATCTGGATGCGCTCGAAGGCGCCAGGCAACTGTCGGCGCAGTCTCCCCAGGCAACGCAGCCTCAGGCTGAAGAACAGCCATCTACAGAGGCAACGCTAGCGCCGCGCGAGGAAACAACCCAGCAGCGCCGCTATCGCTTCGACCGCCCACGAGTCCAGGCAACCGCCACGCAGACGCCAACGCGCACCGAGCGGCTAAGTGGATGGCGCGCCACTCCGCCCACGTTGATGACGACACCCGCCACAGCCGTGACTGAGGCGACAAGTGGCGCAGAAGAGACTCAGCCCAGCGCCGCGACCGAGCCGGGCGAGTTCGCCGAGACCGTTGAGGGTGCTGAGGCAATCGAGCCGGTGAAGACGGTGGAAAGTCCTGAGCATGCTGCGCCAGTGATCGCCGTCATCACGCCGGAATCGACGGATAGTGCGGATACATCCAGTGCGCTCGAAACGCTCGAAACGCTCGAAGCACCAGAAGATCATGAGGCGGTCATCGTTGACACGGAGCCGGTGAGTGGCACATCCACGGCTACCGCCGATGCCGCCGAGCACGAGGACCAGGCCGAGCGCGAGGGGGCAGCCCGCCGCCGCCGCCGTGGCCGTGGTCGCGGTCGCAGCCGCACTCAGGATGCCGAGTCGGGCGAGGTTGAAGGCGATGAGCAGCATGATCAGAACGGATCACGCTCGCCACATCTGCCCGCGCCGTATGCCGCTCCTGAAACGGCGGTGTCGTATGCCACCGAGTACGACCAGAGCAACGGCTACCTTTCGGGCGCGGAGGGCGCCGATTTCTTTGAAGAGCCGGGCTACAGCCCGTATACCCCCGCGCCGCGCCCGCGAGGCTCGCGCCAGCCAGCGCCAGCCGCCCGCCAGCAAGAGTCGCGGTGGAGCATGGCGTCCGCACAGCAACATGTGCAGGAGCCCGCGAGTCCGTTCAGCGCGCCAGAGCCCTCGTTCGCGCGGGGCTTCGGCCCACAGTCGTCTGGTGTCGCCAGTCCGCTGCACGAGCCGTTGCCGCGTGTGCGCCGGAATGAGCGCGGTGGCGATGTGCCGCCAATGTCATCCAATCAGCTGGGCGCTGTCCTGACCAATTCAATCGCGCAACAGACCGACCGTCTGCTCAACGAGCTACGCCGCCAGCAGTATCCACCCAGCATGACGGTGGCGCTGCCAGCGTTCCCGTCAACTGAGCGCATCGGCGTGTTTGTGGATGTCGCCAATCTGCTCTATTCCGCGCGCAATCAGCGGATGAGCATCGACTTCGGGAGGCTGCTCGACTTCTTGCGCGGCAATCGCCGGCTGATTCGGGCGCACGCCTACGCGCCGACCAATCCCGACCCGCACGCCGAGCAGACTTTCCTCTCGGCAGTGAAGGGCGTCGGCTATCGCATCACCACCAAGAACTACAAAACGTTCGCCAGTGGCGCGCGCAAGGCCGATATGGACCTTGACCTGTGCATGGATATCGTGCGGCTGGTAGATGCTGGCGCGCTCGATACGGTCGTGCTGGTCAGCGGTGATAGCGACTTCCTGCCATTGCTGGAATACTGCTCTGACCACGGCGTACGCGTCGAGGCGGCCGCCTTCGAGGATGCCGCCGCGATGATCCTGCGGCAGAGCTGCGACCTGTTCATCAACCTCTCGCAGGTGGATGAGATTCGCGCCTAATCGTTCGGCCAAATACCACGCCATCCTGTCAGCCTCTGGACGCCCACTGCGGCGCTGGAGGCTGATGTATTCTATACGCACTTGACGCCGCTGCTTCCTCGCGATACCGTGAAACACGTCGAGCGGTCGCTCACTGCTGATGAGCGGACCCTGCGCGAGAGGAATGCGCCAGATGACCACCGACCAGGCTGACCAGGCCGAGCAGGCCAATCATGCCGAACACATCGATGTTTTGATTGTGGGAGCGGGAATTTCCGGCATCGCAGCCGCCTATTATCTCCAGACACGATGCCGTGCCAAGACGTATGCAATCCTCGAAGGGCGGGAGGCCATTGGCGGAACATGGGACCTCTTCCGCTACCCAGGCATCCGCTCCGACTCCGACATGTACACGCTTGGCTACTCGTTTCATCCCTGGCGAGCGGCGAAATCTATCGCGGATGGGCCGTCAATTCTGCAGTATGTACGCGAGACCGCCAGGACGTACGGCATCGATCGGAAGATCCGCTTCGGGCATCGGGTATGTGGCGTAGCGTGGTCTAGCGCCGACGCGCGCTGGACTGTCGAGGTGGAGAAGACAGCCACGGCCACGGCTGATGGTGCTCCGGCAACGGAATTGGTGCGCTTTACCTGTAATTTCCTCTATCTGTGCACCGGCTACTACGACTATGACCATGGCTACGCGCCCACGTGGCCCGGCGTCGAGCGCTTCACCGGCCGCATCATCCATCCCCAGCAATGGCCCGACAATCTGGATTACGCCGGTAAGCGGGTGGTGGTGATTGGCAGTGGGGCAACCGCTGTGACGCTAGTGACAGCGTTGGCCGAGCAGGCGGCGCATGTCACGATGCTCCAGCGATCTCCCACCTATATCGTCGCGCGCCCATCAGTGGATGCGATAGCGCACTGGATGCGCCAACGACTGCCCGCCAGAGTTGCGGATGTGACGACCCGGTGGAAGTCAGTTCTGCTGGGGATGTATTTCTACAACCTCGCGCGCCGACGTCCCGATGCGACGAAGAACGCGATTCTGCAAATGGCCCGTCAACAGCTGGGGCCTGATTATGACGTCGAGAAACACTTCGCGCCCCGGTACAATCCATGGGATCAACGGCTGTGCCTGATCCCCGATGCCGACCTCTTCGCGGCGATGAAGGCTGGCAAAGCGTCGGTCGTCACCGATCAGATCGAAGCGTTCGACGAGGATGGTATCCAGTTGGGCTCAGGCGAGCATCTCGCCGCCGACTTCATCGTCACGGCGACCGGCCTCGTCATGCGGGTGCTAAGTGGTGTGCGGCTCGCAGTGGATGGCAACCCGGTTGACATGTCGAACACGATGACCTACAAGGGGATGATGTACAGCGACATTCCAAATCTCGCATCGGCCATGGGCTACACCAACGCGTCATGGACGCTGAAGTGCGAGCTGACCTCACGGTACGTGTGTCGTCTCTTGAACTACATAGAGCGGCACGGATATAGCCACTGTACGCCCCGCCGAAATGACCCCACCGTGACCGAAGAACCGCTCCTTACCTTTAGCTCCGGCTATGTGCGTCGCGCGCTAGATTCGCTCCCGCATCAGGGCTCGAAAAGGCCGTGGAAGCTCTACCAGAATTACGCGCTCGACCTGCTGAGTCTTCGGTTCAGCGCGTTGCGTGATGGCACGATGGAGTTCTCCCGGCGTGGCCAACGCGCGTTGCCTGTGTAGACAGCACTGGAGCATCGCGGCTACAATGCCGGTAGAAGTCGGTAGTGGTCGGTCACGGTCAGTACCAGGCGATGTCCGCCGGTAACCGTTGGCGCGCAGAGAAAGCGAGAGAGCGATGCCACCAGACGACGCGAGCCGTGGTGCGGCGCAGGGTCGAGCCACACCATCGGAGCATAAACGTCTCGTCGCGGTCTATCCCGGCAGTTTCGATCCCGTGCATCGGGGGCATATCGATATCGCCAAGCGGGCAGCAGCTCTGGTGGACGAGTTGATCATCGCCGTCTACGCGACTCCGAATAAGAAGCTGTTGTTCTCGACGGACAAACGCGCCGACCTCTGGCGCAAGACCATCGCCGAAGAAGAACTGGCCAATGTGCGCGTCGAGCCGTTCGAGGGGCTGGTGATAGACTTCGCCCGCTCTGTCGCCGCCCAGTCTATCGTGCGCGGGTTGCGCGCCGTCACTGATTTCGAGCTGGAGTTTCAGCAGGCGTTGATGAACCGCAAACTCGCGCCGGAGATTGAAACAATCATGATCGTCACCGACCTGCGCTACCTCTTCATCAGCGCTACGTTGCTCAAAGAGGTGGCTCGCCTGCATGGCGATCTCGACGGCATCGTCACCAACACAGTGGCCGCCGCGCTCAAGAAGCGGCTATCCATCGGCGAGTGATCGCATGCCGCCACGCCGCCGCCACGCGCAACAGCCGAGAGCAACTTTCACGAGGAGCACCTACAATGACGTACAACTCCATTCTCGTCGAGCGCGACGCTCCCGTCGCCACCATCACGATGAATCGTCCGGAGAAGCGCAACGCCCTTGCCAGTGAGATGATGCGCGAGCTCATCGATGCCCTGCGCGCGCTCAGCGCCGAGAAGGACGTGCGCGCCATCATTCTGGCGGCCAACGGACCCGCATTCTCCGCCGGGCATGATCTACGCGAGCTGGTGGATGGCGATATCAATCAGTATCGCGCTGTCTTCGACCTCTGCGTTGAGTTGATGAACACCATCCAGGCGATTCCGCAGCCGGTGATCGCGCGCGTGCAGAAGATCGCTACCGCCGCCGGGTGCCAGCTTGTGGCTACCTGTGATCTGGCCATCGCCGCCGAGGAGGCTACCTTTGGCACGCCTGGCGTCAAGATTGGCCTATTCTGCACCACGCCAATGGTTGCCCTCAGCCGCGCCATCGGACGCAAACGCGCGCTCCAGATGCTGATGACCGGCAAGCTGATCTCCGCTGAGACCGCCGCCGAGTGGGGACTGATCAATGCCGTCGTGCCCGCTGGCGAATTGGAAAGCGCCGCCCGCGAGCTTGCGCTTTCGATTGCCACCGCCAGCTCGCTCACCGTGGCGCTCGGCAAACAGGCGTTCTACAGCCAGATTGACCTCGATCAACCGAAAGCATACGCCTACGCCAAAGAGGTGATGAGCATGAACGCGATGGCTGTCGACGCGCAGGAGGGCATGTGCGCCTTCCTCGAAAAGCGCCAGCCAGCCTGGGTGGGCAAGTAACCTGAGCTCAGCCATATAGGAATAGCAGTGGGAGCACGCGATGGATTCTGACGCCAACGTCGATACGCGCCATGCCGCCGATTTCGTGCTCACCGGCATTTCGCGGCTGGTGACGGTTGCTCCTGAGCGCTCCGGCAGCGGGCCGCTTGGGGTGATCCCCCATGGCGCGATAGCCGCGCTGGATGGTCGCATCGTCTGGGTGGGGTCAGAGGCCGACCTGGCACAGGCAGTTGCCATCGAGTCGCTACCGGATGGATCGCAGCACAATGCTGGCGGGCGCGCTGTCTTGCCCGGCTTTGTCGATTCGCATACGCATTTTGTCTTTGCGGGCGAGCGCGCGGAAGAGTTCCAGTTGCGGCATGCGGGCGTTTCGTATGAAGAACTGGCGCGGCAAGGCCGTGGCATCCTCAGCACGGTGCGGGCCACACGCTCCGCCTCCGAGGAGGCATTGCGGGCGCTCGGCCGTAGCCGCCTGGAATCGTTCGCCATCCACGGCACCACCACCGTTGAGGGCAAGACGGGCTACGGGCTGAGTCCCGAGAGCGAGGCGCGTTGCCTGGCGGTGATGCGCTCATTGGCTGCCGCGCATCGTCCCGACGTTCCTGGGCGCGCACACGCTGCCGCCGGAGTACCGCGAGCGCCCCAAAGACCGCACGGCCTATGTCGATCTCGTCTGCGAACGGATGCTGCCGGCGTTTGCCGCCGATGCGCGATTCTGCGATGTGTTCTGCGAGCGCACCGCGTTCACCGTGGATGAGTCGCGGCGCATCCTCGAAGCGGCTCGCGCCCTCGGGTATGCGCTCAAGTTGCACGCCAATCAGCTTGGCCCAACGGGTGGGGCGCAACTCGCCGCCGACCTGCATGCTGTCTCTGCCGATCACCTCGACTTCGCCTCCGACGAAGAACTGGATGCGCTGAATGCGGCGGGCGTCGTAGGCACACTGCTGCCGGGCTGTTCCTTCTCGCTGAGCATCGCCTATCCCTCGGCCCGGCGGCTGCGCGAACATGGCGTGCGCACCGCATTGGCGACCGATTTCAACCCAGGCACGAGCTACACCGAGAACATGCAGATGATGATTGCGCTCGCGGTCAGCGCGATGGCCATGACGCTCGACGAAGCGATCACAGCGGCCACCCGTGGCGGCGCGGCGGCGCTGGCGCTGGAGTCCGAGGTGGGCAGCCTGGAGCCGGGCAAACGCTGTGATCTGATTGTGCTGCGTGGGGCCGACGAGCGCGAAATCGCCTACCACTTTGGCGTAAACCTGGTGGCACAGACGTATCTGCGTGGCAAACTGTTTGGCGGAGGTACTGAAGAGGTACTGAAGAGGTACTGACAGGGCATAGACACGCATGAGGAGTATGCTATACTGAAACGCACGGGCAACGCCGCCTGAAAGGACATCGGGACGTAACGTACCGGAATCGTTGAGGGGGGAGACGCAGACTGCCAATGGCTATACTGCAAATGCCGGGAAACGGCTTCGCGGACATGGGGAATACCACGTCGCCGCTCGTCGTCTTGTTCGAGCGCGATGACACGATTGCGGTTCCACTGCTCTCTCAACTCCGTATGGCCGGATACGACGTCCGGGCCGCTCGCACTCCCGTCGAGCTGTTTGGGATGCTGGGAAAGCAACTGGTCGCGCTGGTGCTGGTAGATCTCGGCAACGCGACGGCAGGACGCCGTGAGTTCTGGGTCGCGCTCGATGCTCAACGGCGTGGACGCTCCCTCCAGGTAATGACATTCCGCTTCATCAGCCCGGCGAACGCGCTCGATCCTGATTTTGACCCAGCGGCGCGGGCATTGGCTGATGTGGAAGTACGGGGCATACACGAGTTCCAGAAAGTGCTGGATGGCGTCCGCCAGCGGATACAGTTCAACGGCGCGATGCCGTCAATGGGCAGCCAGGGCGCGATTCCACCAATAGGCGCCGCGTTCGGTATCCCGTCCCCATTCAGCCAGCCTTCGCCCCAGAGCCAGCCAGCCTATTCGCCCTTCAGCAATCCCTTTAGCCAGCCTTCGGTACCACCGTATTCCTCGAATCCACAGCAGCCATCGCCGTTTGCCCACCCCTTAGGCAGTTCGCCGTTTGCGCAACCTGCCGCATCGAATCCCTTCTCAGATGGCCAAAGCGATCATGGGTCGCCATTTGCCCAGCCGTATAGCGTCAATCCGTTTTCGACCAGCATGCCCTCTGGCAGCAATGGCATGTCCCCAGCCAGTAATCCGTTCGGACATCCTTCCGCGCCATCCGATCCATTTGGCGCTCAGCGGTTCGAGGTGCCACGCTTTGGCGCGCAACCGGCAAGCGGGCAGGGACAATACGACTCATTTGGCCACGACCCATTTGGTCAGCATGCGCAGCAGCACACCGCGCAGGTGGTCCGCGACGAGCGACAGGTCGTGGATGTCTGGATTCCGCCTGAAGAGGACGACCAGGTGACCAGTGTCGTGCCGGAGGCGACATTTCAGCGGATGGAGCGCGACGGCCACTTCGGTTCGATGGGAAATATGGGCGCGATGGGGAATATGAGCCAGATGGGCGCCGCCCTGCAAGAGCCAACGCACCGGATAGCTACCATGCCGAGCATCAACGCGAACCCTGCGCACTATGCCAACCACTCTGGCACGCCAACGGATCGCGCGCTGAGCACGGTGCTGGTTGAGGGCGCGATGCTGACAGAGCAGAAGATCGAGGCGCTGCGGGGTATCCAGCAGATGCTCACCGGCGTCGGGATGGAGTTCAAGCTCGGTGAACTGGCGCTGCTCTTCAAATTTCTCAGCCCCGATCAACTCCTGGCAGCGTTACTGGTCAGCCGGGGACTCGTCAGCCCGCAACAGATCGCGTCACTTGGGCGCATCAAGCAGGAACTTGCCGCTACCGGCAAAGATGAGGACCTCGCCACACTGCTCCTCAAATTCCAGGTAATCCCCGCCGATCAGCTTCGCGCGCTACAGTCCGAGTTGTAGGCGGGCACATGGCGTGGGCGCTGCGCGTGATGGCGCGGCGTTCTGGGGCAACGTCACCGCCTACACGCACGCTACCACTCTCGACCAGTGCGCACCACATCGGGCATTGACCGCTCACCGCTATTCATCGTGGGAGGGGTGCGGGGTTTAAGCGCCACTGAGGCAATCAGAACACCGCCGACGATGAACAAAATGAGACTCAGCACACCAAGCAGCGCAATGGCAAAGATACGTCGCGGATGGTCGGGGAACGTTGTCTTCGGTGTCTTCTGGGTAACTGGCACTTTCGCCGTGGGGGATGGCTGGGCCGAAGGTGTGGGCTGGGCCTGGCCAATAAGAATGGCATGATTGACCACTAGCGATGGCAGGAAGGGTGTCGGCCCATTGGGCGCGCCGTCGGCCGAGACTACGTAGAGGAAGAGTTGTCCGGTCGGGCTGAGCGGCAGAAGGACAAACGCGGTGAAACTGCCCTGGGCATCCGAGGTAATCGGCGAGCCATCCTGCGTCTTCAATGCGAGATCAGGCTGGAAGTCTGCCGCCGCAAACGTCGCGCTCGTCGTCACAAAGACATCGATGGATGTATTGCCAGGGACAAAATTGATGCCGTCAATCCGTACAGCACCACCCGCGCTGTACCCTGTTCCTTTCGTCTTTGAAACCGGCGCCATGGCAAAATGTGGCCTGCCCGCGACGAGTACCTGATACTGCTGATCGCAGGTGATGACATTTGTCGTCGGATTCGCGGTATCGCGCGCGCATATCAAATATTGCGTGGTGGTGTCGCTGGCGGCGCCCGGCCAGATAACCGTTGCCGTGAAGGTGCCGCTGTTGTCAGCAGTGACCGATGCGCCACCGCTGTCAAACCCTTGAAAGCCATTGGCGCAGCCATCGGAAGGCTTGGCCCAGCCCAGGCTATACGTGGCGCCTGCCGTCACCTGGCTTGCCGATACTGAGACGTTTGTATGCAACGGCCCCGCAACGGTCTTGTTATCCGCGGACGGCGCCGGCACGACGACATGCATGCTTCCAGAAGAATCGGCGCGCGCGGTGCGGGCAGTTGATACGCTGCCCATGACCAGCAGCGCCATCATCACCATCAGCATCAATAGCCCTGACCAGCGACTGCCGCTGAAGCGTTGCGTCCTGCGTCGCATGCCCGATCCCTCCGTTGCCTGAAGCATCCCCATACGCTACGGCAATTCACCGCCGCCCTTATGCCGACACAGTATATCATGAAGGCTATTCTGTGCCATCCACCTTTCCTGTAGAGCATCCTGGTATTCTCACGATGTCACATCTGCGATCCCAGAGATGGCACACTGGCGAGTGGATTTGACCAGGCGCTACCTGTCTGATAAAATGAGCGGGATTAGTGCCCGAAGCCAGAAGCGATCGGGCGCACTGCTGGATGTAGCCGCAACTGGAGGATGGCACGAGACTATGGATAAATTCATCGGCTGGTTAATAGCGGACCCGACCAACACCGCCTCGGGCCGCCCAGAGATCTTTCACTTTTTCCTTCCCTGGATGATATTCTGCGGGCTCGGATTGCTGATTCCTCTGTACTATGCGCTTGAGGGACGCAAACGCTTCTTTGGCCATCACACGCTGCACAAGTATCTGATGACCAAGTTCATGAATCAGCTCTGGCCGTTGGCATTGGTCGGCTGGATTTTGATTGGGGCGCGCTACGCCGAACTGTCGCTCTTCGATTGGCGCATCTGGCGCTATGGCTGGCTGCTTTGGCTGGCGATCATCGTCGTCTATTGGGGACTCTACTTCACCCGCCGCTATTCTGGCCATCTGGAATATTACCGGCAAGAGCGCATCAAGGCGCAGTACCATCCGCAGCCAAACACCAAAAAGCGCGCCATTCGCGCCGGCAGCCGCTAGCCACTGCCTGTCGCTCTCCAGCGCTCGTCCAGCACAACCGAACATCCGCGCCGCGATTCCACCATCGGGATTGCGGCGCTGGTATTTTCCGGCAGATATCTTCTGGCCCGCGTGGCCTACCATCGGCTATCATGCCCTTATGGCACAGCAGATCGAGCCTCAGGACAGGGATAGGGAAAAGCCCATCCGTGAGGCGCATGAACCATGAGGAAAGCGGAAGCAGCGCGATGGCAACCACATCCAGAGGGTCTGGCAGCGGGTCTGGCATGGCCGCTGGTCGCCGATCGCGTACTGACATCGCCAGGATGTGCGCCACGCTCTTCGGCACGACACCCCTGTCGGCGCATTGCCAGATATGGGCTGCCGAAAGCCCACGTTTCGCCGCGTTTCTGGACGAATATCAGGGTAAAATCGGCAAGAAACTGCGCGGCATTCATGACGAAGCTGGCTACGTCGATCTGTTGGCAGAGCTAGAGACGGCACACACATTGCTGCAAGAGCGCAGCTTCGCGCTGATCTACGAGCCATATCTCGCCGAAAAACAGCGCGGACCCGACTTTGCCGTCACCTTCAGGTCGCATACGTCCTTCATGGTCGAGGTGCGCCATCTTCGGCCATCGCCCACCGAAGTGAGCCTGCGGCTTGTTTCCGTACTCGCCGATAAGTTGCGACAGTTGCCCGCTTCGGTGCCGAACGTGCTTATGGTGAGCGGCGCGCCAGACCACACAGCAGCTGAGCATCTGCAACAGGCGATGCGAACCCTGGCAGCGGATGGGCACCGGCGCGATGACGAGGCTTGCCAGCGCAGGGGCTTTGCCAGCGCGCGCGACCTGCTACGCCGGTTGAGTCGTCTCAGCGCGGTGGGTATTTTGCGAGCGCCGCCGGAAGCATTCCTCTGGGAGTACGCGCAGGCGCAGCATCCACTCTCGCCAGACCTGCGGAAGACTCTGGCGCGGGCGCTTGGCGGTACGCTATAGCATTCGCTTAACGGTGAATGGCGCGCATCAGCAGAATCGTGCCCTCGAAGAGCACGGTGAATGAGACGCCGATGATCACCGGGCTATAGGGATCGGCGCCGGGCGTGATGAAGCAGGAGAGGAACCAGAGGCCAAAGAGAATGTAGAGCCGCTTCTGCCGCAGGATGGTGCTATTGACAATACCCACCACCGACATGAAGGTCAGCACCAGCGGCAGTTCGAAGACGATGGCAAAGGCCAGCAGGAAGTACGCCACAAACGTGAAATAGCTATCGGCGTCGGTCAACAGAACGAACCGGTCGCTGCCGAAATGCACCAGCCAGTCGATCGGATAGCGCAACACGACAAAACCCACCGCGAGTCCTGTGATAAACAGGCCAACACCGAGCAGGGTAAAAGGCAATGCGTACTTGCGTTCGCGGCGGGTGAGCGCGGGAGCGATGAACGCCCAGGTCTGATAGAGCAGCACTGGCGAGGCGACCATGATGCCAACGGCGAGCGCCAATTTCAGCGCGACCATGAATGGCTCGCCGATATCGCGCGCCACCAGTGTACCGATGTGAGCGCCGGGGAGCCTGTTGGCGGCGGCGGGGAGAGGCAGCAGTAAGAAGGTCAGGATGCGATCCCAGAAGATGAACCCGACGACCGAGCATGCCGCGACCGCGATGGCAACCTTGATCAACCGGCCGCGCAGTTCCTCGAGATGCTCGATGAGCGTCATCGTACCGCCTTCAGGCTCCTCTCCCTCAGCGGCCTGGTCGGTCCGATTGAAGTCGTGCACATTTTCCGCTGCCATAGTGTCCCTCCCCCAACCGCGCTGCCAGTCTCCTCACGGCGACACGCGCTCCGGGTTATTCTTTGGGAGCCTCTGCCGGCGTCGAAGCAACAGCCGACGCGGACGGCAGTTCAGGCGTTGCCTGAGCGGGCGCGGACGGAATCGCTGCTGTTGGCTCGGGCTCGGGCTCTCTTATCTCACGCATGGACCGCTGGAACTCTTTGATGGTCTTCCCAATGGCAGAACCCATTTCCGGGAGCCGCTTGGGGCCAAAAAACAGGAGCGCCAGCACAACGAGTGGAACTAGTTCATACCAGTGAAAACCGAAAGGCATACGCTTTCGCTCCATTTCTGCTGCGTGACGAGGTGTGGGCATCTTCGAAAGCACTGTGCCACGTGTTCACCTCTATTCAGCGATTATACTCTATCACCTGGACACCGGGTAGCAAAAGAGGATACTCATATCCTCAACGTCGCGGCATCGTTCGCGCCGCGGCCTTCGTTCGGGCGTGCCATTCCTCCTCCTGCGCGAGTATGCCAGCAATCCACGCATGCTCCACGCGCCTGAATACACATACATACACCCCAAGAAGACGTCTGGCCGAATCTGATGAACGTGTCGCATAGTTCATTCCACATTGGAGGCCGGAACTGGTCGCCGACACGCGCGCATTCTCGTGGGTTCCAGCGAGCAAATTTCCTTCTTGAGGAAGACATTTCACGTGGACGTGCGTTATAACAGTCACAGAATAGTGGATGCCCGCTCTACGCACATGGGAGGACACGGCCGTGGCACTCCGTAGTGCGGCGTATCCTGTCGTGGTCCACTGGTCGTCCAGTGTAGATGATGCCTTGAGCCATAGTTGAGTCGTGGTAGAAAGGGTACACAGCGCATGGCAGCACAACTTGCCCCGAAGCCCTCCCCGAGACTGACCCGACGGATCCTTCCTCTAGGTGTCGGCGTGGCATTGCTCGCCAGTCTGGCGTTTGGCGTGGCGATGCGTGGCGGCGTTACGACGCACGCGCAGGGACAGACAGGGCCAGCGACATCGCAGGCACAATCAGTCTGCATTGGCCATCACCCGCAGGAGTACGTCTGGTACACCCATAGCTGCACCGGGCATGACGAGCCAGAGCTCGATCCGGTATCGAACCACGCCGGTTCCGCGCGCGACATCACCTGGACGGTAGTGCTGCCAACCGATGGCACCACCGCAGTGGATAGCGTAGGGCCAACGTTCTGGATCGGCGGTACCGTTACCGACCCGACCAGCCTCTTCGGTCAGGCATTCCTCGAATTGCAGTTCTATCCCAACAGCCTGCTGAAAGGCTGCTCTTCGGGTGGCGGCTTCAATGTCACGTACGCGCCGGGCGTCTATACCGCCTGTTCGCCCGTCTGGAGAGTCTCGCAGCATGGATCCGCGGAGTCCGCCGCATTCAATGCGATGCTCACCGATAGCGCTTCGGGCGGCCCATTGACTATGCACGCGGGTGACACCATCACCGATCATCAATACGTCACCGCCGCGCAGGATGGCATGCACATTACCGTGGCCGACCAGACCACGGGGCACAGCGGCACGATCATCCTGAACAGCCAGACTGATGGCCCACTAATGCCCGCCTTCGATACGCAGACCATCGGCAACGCACTCAAGTGGGGGCTGGTCGACGATACGCCCAATAGCCTCGTCTGGGAGATCGGGCATACCAGCCCCTATACGCAGCCTGCCTCGCAGTTCTGCCTGCCGGGTAGCGCCACCAAGCCACCGTGCTATTCCTACAACGTACCAACGTGGGTCGGCTTCTCGCCGCTGCTGGTGCAGAGTGTCACCTTTGGCGATGGCAGCAAACCGCAGCATTGGGCGGCAGTCAGCGACTATGGCGGCGAGGCGGAGGTGAATCAGTATTGCGGCGCGGCGAACTATGGCCAGCCGTTCTGTACCTATCCGTGGTTTGCCTACAACGGCACGGCGAAGGCGTTCACCTACGGTGGTGATTATCCTGGTACGAGCAAAGACTTTGGCCAGGCGTTGCAGTTCGCACAGACGATGCAGTGCCCAAGCCCATTCGGCACCGACACCACCTACTGCGACACTATTTTGCAGTAGATCGGCACGACCGATTTGAGTCATCCCTGAGCCACAGACGATTCCCTTAGGCTGCCTTATTCCCCTCGTAGGAGTGAGGCAGCCTTCTTCGTGTGCGATGTGACGCACAAGAGACTGGCTCAGGCGCCTGGATACGGCTCGTTCCAACGATGACGCCGCCACTTGTCGCGATGTGGCGATTGCTGACAGCTTGACGCCATCAGCGGGTCCCAATCATCATTGAGAACGGGTGTTCTAAGTCGCTTGAGGCAAGAAAGGGGTGAAGGAGTGGCTACATCACATCTGGGCGAACCGGGTGGCGCGGGCGATCCGTATCACAGCATTGCGCGGGCGAAGGGCGGTGTGCTGCCACCAGTAGAGGCTGGCGCAGCCGGTGGCGCAGCCGCGCATACATCGTCGGGCGGATTGCTCAGCGCATTGCTCGACATCGTGGGCGACGAGCATGGTTCATTGCAGGGGACGCTCGCGGCATGGCAGCGCGAACAGGATCGGCTGGCCAATCGCGCATGGCGGCGACCCGGCGGGATGGCGCGACCTGCTGGCCTATAGCGGCCGTATGGCTGGCGCTGGCAACAGGTATTGGCTGAAGGGAGGGCTGAGGCGATGCAACGCGATGCGTTGGCGCTCTGGGCATACACCGCGCCGGGCGCACCCTATCCGCAGGTGGCGATAGACTATGGCGCGCGCGTCGAGGCGCTGGAATTTACCACAGTCGCGCCGGGCGGATTCGGCGATCTCGCCTGTATCATCAAGCTGCCCGATGCCAGACTCCCGCGGCCAGAGTTGGGGCTGTTCTCGCGGGTGATCCTGCGCGACGGCCTTTTCACCTGCTTCGCGGGCGAGTGGAGCGATCCGACGCTGGTGCTCGATGGAGGGCGCGGCGAGTATATGATGCTCGCGGCGCTCGGCGGCGGCGTGGCGCTACGCGACGATCCCGACGACGCGGCCTACAACACCGCCACCACCGCTCAGGGCATCATCGCCAACGAATTCTCGCGGCGCGCCAGCTATCTCGCCCTGGATAGCGATGTCTCGGCGGTGCTGCCAAACAATCCACCCAACACCTTCACCCCGGTCTACGACGGCTCGACGCTGGAGGAGATTTTGCATCACCTGATGGGCGCGCTGGGCGACTACACCTGGACCGTCTACGAGCACCCCATCCACAAAGATGCTGCAGGCTTCCCGACGTGGCAACTCCGGGCGCACCAGCGTGATACGGCAACCACCAGCTATCTGGCGCTTGGCGCGGACATCCTCGAATGGCGGGTCGCGCCCTCGGCACAGCGGGCGTACAATGTGGTGCAGGTGGCGTATGTGGATCCGGTGGCTGGCCCCGGCAGTGTGACGGTCAGCGATGCGCGACTGGGCGCGGGTGGCGTGCAGGGCAACGCACCGTTTCGTCGCCGCAAGCTCCGGCGCAATCTCGGCAACCTGCCGATGACCTCCGCGCAGGCGAGCGCGATCGCCAACGCTTGGCTGGCGGCCTATAGCAATCCCAGCAACAAGATCGAAATTGTCCTGCGGGCGGTGCGCGACGCCAGTGGCAATCCATTGCCGTTGAGTCATGTGCGCGCCGACGCCAATCTCTATGTGCCAGAGCTTGCGGTGCGCGGGCAACGACTCTCGGCTGGGCCGCAGCCAGGCGTAAACCAGTTTTACATCATCGAGTCGAGTTATCGCGAGTCGGCATCCGGCGACGTGCGGCTGGCGTTGCAACTGGATAACTACGCCGACCGGGGCGAATCGCTGCTGGCGCGTCTGCAAATCGCCGATGAGTCACACCAGCGGCAACGTGGCGTGTATCGTCCGGTGCAATCGGCGGGCGCGCAACAGGTGGGCTACCTCTCGATTCGCGCGCCAGGCGCCAGCGCGGGCCAACAGTTCGGCGTCGGGGTCAATTTTGTGCCAGTGCTCTCGAATGTGCCAACCGGGCTAACCTTCACCGCAATCAACAGCACCAATATTGGCGGCGGGCCAACCGTGACGGCAGGCACAATGACGCCATATGGCTGTGAGGTCACGGTGACGGCGGCAGCGGCGGGCGCCATCGTCTGGACGGGCAAATATACCACAGTCGGCGCATAGGCAGCATCGAACGGCACACGACCGTAGCGATGTTTCGTGGAGGCTAGGGGACTAGGGGACTAGGGGAGTGAGGGAGGCAGGAGTGCGATGGATGAACTATGGCTGCCAGGCGTGATTCACCGGGAAACCGAGTTCGTGGGTGGGCTGACCGCCGCATGTGGGCCGAACGCCCTGAGCATGGCTGAGCGCTGGGCCGATCAGTCCGCGCTCTCGACACTGGATGTCTATCGCCGCATGCGGGCGGCGAATCTCTGTGATACCAGCGGATCGTCTACCCTCTCCGGGCTATTGACCGACGCGCAACGCAACCATTACACGGTGGCGTCGCTGCCCTATCACGAGCCGATGCCAGACGCCACCTGGCGCGGTTTCTTCCAGGCGCACGTCGGCCACCAGGCCATCGTGTTCGAGACGGCGAACGGGCAGGCGTTGGTAGACAGTCTGACGGGCAAAGGCGAGAACGCGCACAACCTGCACTACCACTTTGTGATGGTCGCGGGATGGCATCCGGGTGGCGTCTCACACCATCCCCAGGCGCATGGGAAGACGCTGCCGCCGGGTTGGTGGTGCGCCGATGGCGACAACTTCGATGCGGGCGATGTTTTGCAGTTTTACCCGGATACCGTGCTGGCCGCCAGCAAACCATGCGGGGCGCTAGCCATCACAGCGCGGGCAGGAAGTTTGGGAGGGGGGAGCAGCATGGGCGTTCCGGCAGGATGGAAAGACGATGGCACGACACTGACAGCGCCGAATGGTGTGCCGGTGATCCGTGGGATGCGCGCCTTTGTGCTGGCGAACAACTGGGAGAGCGACAACTGGCCGCTAGCGCCAGAGGCGCAACTGGCGCAGATCGAGTGGGGCAACCTGACCCATGGGCCAGGCGCACGCCAGGACTTCCGCTATCGCTCGCTGGGCGTCGAGCATCACGCCGATGGGAGTTGGGGCGCGGTCTATCGCATCTGGGTCGGGCAAGACATCCTTGCGTTGGTGAGCCAACTGGCCACAGCGCAGCAGCAGATCGCGCAGTTGCAGCAGGATCATCAGACAGACCCGAACGCGGCGGCGTCGCTGGCGGCTCTGACCCAACTGGCGAAGGCGCTGAAGCTCATTGCCGTGTGAGGGTGTCGGGCATGGGCTCTCGTGACGCGTGAGTGGGCAAGTGGGTGAGTGGGCAAGTGGGTGAGTGGGCGAGTGGATGGGGAGGAGCGACATGATGAGACTGTTTGCGCGGGCGAGTAATCACGCAGCGCTGGCACCCAGTGAGCGGACGCTCTTGAAACTGATCGAAGGGCTGGCGTGCGCGGCGCTCGTGGCGGCGCTGCCCATCATCTCGGATGCGCTGGGGCATGGAGCGTCAACTGGAGCGATGTGGGGCGGACGGCGCTCGCCGCCGGAGTGACCGCGGCCCTGCTGTCGCTGATCAAGTATTGCAAGGCGTATGGCGACCCGCCTCTCTCAGCAACGCCATCACAACCGTGATGAATTCGCGTGGCCTGGCAGCGATCGCGGCGGATGAAGTGGGCTGCGTCGTCGCAAGGTGAAGCGCGTTATATCGGCGAAAACAGTGCGAGGGCGGCAATCACCGCCCTCATTTTTGCGCTCCGAGAAGGTTCATCCTACGATCGACGCTGCCCTCAGGCTGGCACGTGTCCCGCGGTGTCCACCGGCGAGGGCGTTGGTTGCGGTACCTCGCAGGTAGTCTCTTCGCCGTCGCGGCCACGCGAGATCAGGTTGACGAAGAGGAACATCAGGCAGAACACAAATGCCCAGAATGCGATTACGGCCAGAACCCAGAGGACATCACCAGGTGACATGGCATTCCCCTTTTTTGTGGCGCTTTCGCGTCTGAAACGCGGAGTAGCATCTCCGCACGCACTCGTATTGTACGCCACATTCCATAACGATGAAATGGCCCCTTGGATGAGCCGTCCGCGCATGTGGCCGCTATACTCTGGTAAAGAGCGTCAATGACCTGCCTGAATTGCCAGACTCAATGTCGAGAGAAATCGCCTCCATGTTGAAACGGACACCACCGCCGCCGACCACACCTCCGTTGTCGGCGTCCGCGCCTGTCTCGCTCCGTCGTGACGCCCCGCTGCCCGATCTCGCGTTCGTGGGGATGTTCGTCCTCATGGCGCTGTGCCATCTGGTGGCGGCTGTGCTGGCACGCGGCTGGATCACCGCCGCCATCAGCGACGGCATCGTGCTTGGCTATCTCGCCAGCATGCTCGTCGCGCGCCCGGAGTGGCGGCCCCTGATGACTCGGCTCCTGCTGCTTGGGCTGGTAGCAGGCATCGTAGAGCTTTTCACCGATGCCGCGGGCGAACAGGTGGCGCGCTCGCTCGTCTATCCCGCGAACGAGCCGATGCTCTGGCAGTCGCCTGCCTACATGCCGGTTTCGTGGATGGTAGTGCTGACACTACTCGGCTATCTCTGCTGGCGACTGGCGGGCATGTTCTCGCGCTGGCGGGCCATGGCGCTCGCCGCACTGGCGGGTCTGCTCATCATTCCCTTCTACGAAGAAAGCGCCTGGTACGCTGGCTGGTGGCGCTACACCACACTGCCGCGCATCGGGCACACCCCCGTCTATGTCTTCGCGTTCGAGGGAGGCATCGTGGCGCTATTGCCGCTGCTCACCTGCGGACTGGAGCGAGTGGCGCCACGCGGGGTGATAGTGCGGGGACTGCTGCT
The DNA here is from genome assembly GCA_027307065.1 of Ktedonobacteria bacterium. Classification (GTDB taxonomy): domain Bacteria; phylum Chloroflexota; class Ktedonobacteria; order Ktedonobacterales; family JADMIN01; genus DAHUXT01. Next base: position 25,446 of record DAHUXT010000001.1, on the reverse strand, counting down.
GGGCGCGTGGATGCCGCTGGTGGCGTTCGTGGCGTGGCGGCTGCTCGGGCAGGGATAGCGCCAAGACCAGTATCGTCGTGCGATTCAGCACGGGATAGCGTACAATAGAGGCTATGAGCACAGTTTCCACAATTCTGCATGTCTATGGCCACGACGCTGACGCGGTCGAGCGCGCGCTTACCGAGATCTTCACGCGCGAAGAGCGGCAGACGGTGCTACGCCTGGAGGGCACGTTCAGCGCGGTGCTGGCGCGTGTCACCGATCCCGATATGGAAGCCGCCTACCGCTACCTCATCTGCCGTCCGCATGAGGTCTCGCGCTGGACGCCCGTGCTGGAGTTGGGCAACCGCACCGACGGTCTGGATGTCGAACTCTCGCGAACGCTGGACGGCGCGCCGGTCTTTACCATCTTCGACTACGGCGAGACAGTGTCGGGCTACACGCTGGCGCGTGGTGGAGTTGCGGTTGATCGCTATATCAGTGACCCGACCTGGCAGCACGATGACGAGGATGGCAATGCGTCTCTGCCCGATCTCGAATCGCTGCGTGGGCATCCCGAGCGGTTCGCCGATCTCTTGCCGCCCGATACCGCGCCAGAGGATTTCGCGCGCATCGTGCTGACACCCGGATGGTGGGACGACTATAGCGCCAGCACTGGCGAGAATCGCCCACATGATGAGCAAGACGAGGGCGCTACCACGCGAGATGATGAGGATGACATGGTGGACGAGCGCGACCGCATGCGCTGCATTGGCCTGGCGCTCGAGGTGTGGAGTCCCACCGAGTACCCGCTGACGCAAGACCTGGACGACCTCCCCAATAAGACCATTGGACCTGGCATCATCCTTGCGTTCAACTGAACCGCAACCGTGCGCGCATGCTCACGTGATGCGCCGCGACGAGCGGGATCAGTGCACCCGTGTGCAGCCACAGCGGATGCGCGTACTGGCATACATTGGTCATGGCGGGGTACCATCGCATCGGGAACATTGCGTAGACTTACTATAAGTCGATTTCTGGCGCCCGAGGGAACCGCTCCATGGTTCTCGTCGTCGAGATCTATGGAGAAATATCAGGAATTAGCTGACTGTTCATGGTTTTCTCATGTTCTGATGGTAAAGCCAATACGGAAGATGTTTACGTGATAGCTGGTTCTGATGTCGCTGGATGCTTCAGCGCATGACGCGCTAGTCCGGAGACAAAGGCCATCGATGATATGGCGAGATGTCGTTGGAGGAAGCATGGTTCAGGAATTGCCCAGAGAGAAGTCTACTGGATATTACGATACATACCAATCAGCTGATGTCGAATCTGGCGTGAAGAAGCCACAGCGCGCGCTACCGAGCTATCATCCCACCGGAAAGCCACGGATTGACCATCTGCTCGACCTCACCGACCAGTTGACCGGCGGACGCGCCGAGTGGATCCAGCGGGCATTCAGCTACCTGTTTGTCGGCGGCATCGCGGCCATCGTCAACCTGATCACGCTGCAACTGACACTGAATGCGCTAGCGGGCTCACCATTCTCGCATCGCGTACACTACGTCATCGCCTTTGCCGTCGCGACCGAAGTCTCGATCCTGGCAAACTTCATCCCGAACGACCGCATTACCTTCAGCCATTTGCCAGGGCACAGCCGCACCTGGATGCAACGGTGCGCGCGCTTCCATGTCACCTGCGTCGGCGGCGTCATCGTAACATTCGCGATATCGGGCGTGCTGCATCTGGTGTTCAAGGTGCCAGCGCTGCCCGCGCAGGCGGTGGCGCTGATCATCGCGATCGCGTTCAACTTCACCTTCCATCATCTGTTTACCTACCGGCACAAGCCGTCGCCAGTGCTCTAACCCGCCGAAATAGTAGGCATTGAGCGTTAGATGTCCAGGTTGCCCCTCTACCATTGTGGTGAGGGGCACGTTTTTCATGTAACTACCTCATAATGTGAACCAATGCATTCCCAAATCCGGAATTGTAGAGTATTATAGACATAATCGTAGTGGGGTAGGGTGCGCTTGTCGCGCGCGGGGGGGATACCAAAAGTGTCCTCAGATGCCGCGGACCAGCGAGGAATAGCCCGTACGACGCAAACATCGCAATTATTATCCGACCATCGCAAGTCATCGCACTCTCCCATCGCATGGCAATCGGCTTGACTGGGGTGTGGCAGCGGGGAAGCGGTTATTGACAGCCAATCCACGACGCTGTACGCTACCGGCAGAGCTTGTATTCGAACGCTTTCATCGCTTATCGTCGGCACTCGTACACTATGATGATAAGCGGGACTGCAATCTTGAAACGCCGGGCGATGCCAGGGATGGCATGATGCCGTCTGACGAATTGATTGCCTACCAGTCCAGCTAGATCCTACCCGTGGATCTCGAATCGGCTTTATCCGATTCCCCAAAAGGAGGTGGCTGGCGACGGTCTCACCGAGGAAATGCCTTGTGCAAGGAGCCCCGGCAGACTGTTCGTAATGAAGGCGCCACGTCTCGCGCATTGCCACACGGTGCTCGTGATCTGGTGTGCGCGAGAGTAGCTAAAAGTGACCGCGCACGCGGTATTCGTCGTAGTACACAAGTTGCGGTACCAGAAGTCGGTGTCTACGTTGTTATGGGTACAACGGCTGCTATCAATCCGGCAAACGTTATCGTCATCGCGAGGACCGTAGCACGGTGGCGCACATATACTCTGGTAGCTCGCTCATTGCGCGCTGAGCCCATGTGGCAGGCGGCGCAGTGTGAAATATATACGAGAGACTGTGCGGACCATACAGGCGCGATGATCCATCGAAACGTTGCCAGTGCAGATAGCAATGGATGTGTATTGTGTCACTTCTATTTACGGACAATGGCAAACGACGAAGCACGCAGACCCTGGAGGGCCAGTGGTGGCCAGGGTGGAGCCTCCTCCCAAAATGGTTTGTGCAAGCGAGCGGTCGTTGCAGCGCGACCACACGGCTACTCTTTTCAGGATCAGTAGAGTAGCACAGCAGGGAATGCCAGCCAGGTGAATCCGGCGCTGGAACGTCACAGACTGGAGAGGGGTATAACGCATGCTTGTGTTACGCAGGAAAGCCGGTGAGGCAATTGTCCTCAATGGTACTATCACGATTCACGTCCTCGCCGTTGAGGGCGAACGGGTTAAGCTCTGCATCAACGCACCTGCCGATGTTGTTATTGTGCGCTCTGAGCTCCTGGAAGGCCAGTCTGCTGGCCCGAGTGCTTCACTGCCCGGAACGCCGGTTCCGATGCGAGAGCACCGCTCCTACGTCGCGCGCGATGCTGACGCGCAGCGTCCGTATCGTGAGTCTGAGAATGGCAATTCATCGGGGGAAATAGCCACCCCAGGGCGCACCCCTGGCAATGGCATGTACAGCACTCCCGTGCGATACACGCCACGCCGACGCATGTACGATGACCCAACCGCTCCGGCCCCAATGCCGAAGGCGAACCCGCGCTACCGCTAACCGGAGAACTTTCCGCCCGGATCGTTTACCCGGTAAGTCAGCCTCACTGCCCGTCTGGGATCTCCTCCCTGGCGGGCAGCCTATCACTCCGCGTGCTGTTCTGCATATTGTTACGGAAACGCCTCGTGCTGTTACGGGGTTATGCGCGCGACGTAGTTATCGGTCGCTCCATCACCACTGACCCAGATGCTGCTGTCGTGTCCTAGCGCCAGCCCGAAGGGAATGCTCTGCGACGTGGGCAACTGATAGAATGTAAACGCCTGAGTCTCCGCCTGATAACGCACTACCGCGTTCGAGCCCGCGCTGGCGAACCAGACCACACCATCTGGTGTCGTCACCACACCATACAGCATGCTGGGATCGCCCGCCAGCTTTGGCACCGCAACCTCAGTGACCGTGCTGGTCCTGGCGTCAATCATGCCGAGGATTGCCGGTTGCATCTCGGTAAACCAGATATGCCCTGCCACGTCGGCTGTCATCGCGTAGATCGCCGCCTGCGGATGCTTCAGCGGCATCAGCGTCGTCGCTCCGGTCGCGGGATCGAGCCTGCCCACCGCGCCGCCCGAAAGATAGCCGAACCAGACGCCATCCGGCGTGACGGCCAGGCTAAACGGATAAGCGCGTGACGTCCCAGCGGGCACGGGAGCCACCCACGACTGCATTGCCCCCGTGGCCGGGTCGAGCCGACCAATGCGACCACCGAGCAGCGTGAACCAGAGCCTGCCGCTCGTGTCGAATGCGAGATCCTGCGGCGCCATGCGTGGCCCGATCGCCACATCGAGCGAATACACCTTGAACGTCTGCGTGGTGGGATCGAAGCGCCCAATGTAATTGGCCAGTTGCTCGGTGAACCAGATCATGCCGTGGCGATCTATCGCCGTCTCCATGATGTTGTGCTGGCCATTGGGTGGCGTCCATTCCGTCACCTGGCCTGTCCGCGGATCGATGCGCGCGAGCTTGTTGGCCGTCATCTCGCCTACCCAGATACTGCCTTGCGCGTCAACCGCGGGCTGCATCAATCCGGCGGTTGGATTCGGCATCGGGATGATCTGCGCATTCGCGGAATTCACATTCGCTGGCAATTGCTTCGCGCGGTGCGTTGGCGGAGTCGATGGCCGGCTGATGACGAGCACAGTGACGAGCAAGACAGCCAGCACCAGCACGCCGAAGCCCGCGTCACGGCGAAGCAGACGCCGCCAAAGAGGTGGCCGCGCCGTCTGGGTTTCCATCGCCGCTAGAGTGACGTCATCAGATGCGTTGTTCGTCGTCTCGCTCGTCTCGTTCATATCGCCTGCACGGTGTGTTATATTCGCAGCGTTCACGTGTCGCGCTAGAGCTTGATGCCGTATTCTGCCCAGCGTTCTGTTACCAGCGCCTTCATCTCTGGCGTCATCTCGATATCGTCGGGCCAGGGCCGGGGATGCCCCTCCTCTGGGAACTTGGCTGTCGCATCCAGCCCCATCTTCCAGCCATATTTCTCGTATGGTGACGAATGGTCGAGCGCATCCACCGGACCATCCACCAGCAGCGTATCACGCTTCGGGTCGATATTGTTGCCCACGCGGAAGAGCACTTCATGCATGTTCTGCACGTCCACGTTCTCGTCCACCACGATGATGAACTTCGAGAGCATCATCAGCATCATGCCCCAAATGCCCGCCATCACCTTCTTCGCCTGGCCGGGATAGCGTTTGCGAATCGAGACGATAACGATATTATGGAAGCCGCCCTCGACCGGCATATTGATATCTACGATCTCCGGCAGCACCACGCGCAAGAGGTGCAGAAAGAATCGCTCAGTCGCCTTGCCAAGATAGGCGTCTTCCATCGGTGGCTTGCCGACGATAGTGGTGGCATAGATAGGATTACGCCGCGAGGTAACGGCGGTGATATGCATGACAGGGTACGGCTCGACGGGCGTGTAGTGGCCGGTATGGTCGCCAAATGGGCCTTCCGGGCGCAACTCGTCCGTATCCACGTAGCCCTCCAGCACGATCTCCGCATGGGCGGGCACCTTCACATCCACCGTCTTGCACTGCACCACCTCGACACCCTTGTGACGCAGAAAGCCCGAAAAGAGCAGCTCATCCACGCCAGGTGGCAGCGGCGCGCTCGCGGCATAGATGCTGGCGGGGTCAGCGCCGATGACGACGGCGACCTCCATTCGCTTCTTCTCGCCGCCGTGGGCCTTGGCATCGCGGAAATGCGCGGCGCCGCCCTTGTGAATCTGCCAGTGCATGCCAACGGTGCGCTCGTCATAGACCTGCACGCGATACATGCCAATGTTGCGCTTGCCTGTTTCGGGGTCCTTCGAATGGCACATGGTGAGCGTCAGATACTGCCCACCATCCTGGGGCCAGCACTTGAGAATCGGCAGGTTCGCGATAGACGGCTTGTCGGTGACGACGACCTCCTGGCAGGGCGCGTGGCTGACGGTGCGCGGGCCGATACGCGCCAGTTCCGCCAGTTCCGGCAATAACTTCGCCTTTTCGATGATGCCCTCCGGCGGGCGGTTCTGCACCAGATCGAGCCACTTCTTGATGCGCGCGCCCAGCTCGTCGAGCGATTCGACGCCTAGCGCCCATGACATCCGCTCCGCGCTGCCAAAGAGGTTGATGACGACAGGCATCTCATAGCCGCGCACGTTCTCGAAGAGCAGCGCCGGGCCACCCACCTTCACCACACGGTCGGCAATCTCGGTAATCTCCAGGTCAGCGGAGACAGGCGCGCTGATGCGCTGAAGCTGCCCCTTCTTCTCCAGAAACGTGATAAAGTCGCGCAAATCCTGAAACGCCATACCGTGTCTCTACCTCTCCGCAGTCCAATCAGTGGGCGCGCCACACCACGCCCACACGGAAATTATGGGGTGTAGCGCGAGTGTGCGTCAAGACGCGAGTGTGCGTCAAGACGCGAGTGTATGCCCACAATCAGGCGCACGTTCCGTGAAAGGCCTCGGCGCTTAGAGCCGACTGCTTGACATCGGGGTGTATGCTTTCTCTGAATCGGCGGCCAGCCCCAGGAATGGCTTACGACGCTCGGTTCCAAGGAATACCACTGTTGGCACGAATGCCATGATCGATCAAGGGTCAGGAGTTTAGGCCCGCTGCTCATCCGATGACATCACACGATGGCATTCGGTGATTTCATGGACGCGGCCTGTGATGTCGAAGATGAGACATCACGAGGCGCTGCCGCGTCCTCACGCAGCCATGAAGGACTACAGGGAATGCGTCCGCATGAAGCTGATCCAGTATCAGGCGCTGCTCGGCAACCCGCGAAACGTGGCAAGCGTGCGGGCGCGCATACGCGACGTCGAACATGTGGGGGGTCATGTAGAGATCGCGCCGCCCACCAGAGTGGGCATGGTACTCGTCATGATCGAGCTACCAGAGGGCTATATCCCCGAACAATTCTTTCCGAACATCCCATTCTACCCGATCTAGCCGCGTTGGCGGCCAGACGGTTGGATGGCCTGGCGCACGGTGTCGCTCCAGGCAGGCAGACAATTCAAGGAGGTAGGCAGAATGCGGTGGCTTGGATGGTTTCGCAAGCGCGAGCTCGGAGGCGCAGGGTTGATCGAGGCGATGGCGTTACAGGAAGGGACGCCCGTGGCGCTCATGGGCGGCCGCATGCGCACGATAGGGCTGCCCTATGCGCTGCCACGCGACATGGAAGAAATCAATCGGCTCGACTTCCAGCACTATATGCTGCGGTTCGCGCTTCGTGGACTCTACGCGGCGCCGCTCGAATCCCCCGGCAGCATTCTGGATGTAGGGACAGGCACGGGCCGCTGGGCAATGGATATGGCGCACCTGTTTCCGCGCACGTACGTCTGCGGCGTGGATGTCAATCCGCCACCAGCCGACGAGCAGGCAGCCGCTGGCATGGACACGCGCCCCTCAAATTACTCCTTCATGCCCGGTAACGTCCTCGAAGGGCTCCCGTTCAACGACGAGCAGTTCGACTTCGCGCACATGCGTCTGCTCTTCACGGCGATCCCGTCGGACCGGTGGCCGCGAGCCATTCATGAACTGGTCCGGGTGACGCGGTCAGACGGCTGGGTGGAGTCGGTCGAGACCACCGGACTGCACGATGGTGGTCGCCATGTTGATCAGATGATGTCGTGGATCGCGCAGATGTCCGCTCGCCGGCATGTCGATCTGATGGACGGCAGTCGGATCGCCGACCTCATGCGCGGCGCGGGGCTGCGAAACGTCGCGGCATCGGTCGTCAATGTGCCAACAGGGGCGTGGGGTGATCGCCTGGGCGCGATGGTGGCTACCGACTTCATCGGCGTGTGCAAGGGATATGGAGGGCTGATCGTCGGCGCGGGCCTCACCACCCAGCAGCAATTTGACCAGACGCTCGAAGGAATGCGCGGCGATTTCAATGCGCGCCGGGGCCGCTGCTACACGCCATTCTACGTCGTCATCGGCCAGCGATAGCGTGACCATCCTGACCTTGACCCGTTAGGAGATGATGTATCCAGTTGGCGGTGAGACAGCTAGTACCGCGATGGAGAGGCGCCCATGCCCACTCTCACTCCCACTCCCATACCCGTTGCACAGTCGGGCGCACAGCCGCGCTGGCTGCGTCCTGTGTTGTGGGGTGTTATGGCGCTCAACCTGAGCCTGATCGCGTTCCAGCTAGTGCTGTATCCTGCTCTGCTGGCGATGCCAGATGGCTGGTCATTTGTGCTGGCGCCGGTGGTTCTGCTGGCCATCTACGCGGGCGTTGTCCTTGCGTTGCCCATCATTGTGGCGCACGTGTCTGGCGGCGCAGGCGCGCTAAGTGTGGGAACCCGCGTTGGACTGGTGGCCGCTGTGATCGAGGCGCTCAATATCAGCCTGGAGAGTCTGGTGGCGATGCCGCAGGCGGTCACCGCCGTTGTCACTGGAATCTTCATGCTGAGTGCGTTTGCGCTATGGGGCACAGTGGGTATGCTGGTGGCTCATCGTACGCGGAGCGTCGTGTCAGGCGCGCTCGCCGCCGTGTGGAGCGCGATAGTCATGATGCTGTTGGCCGTTACCTATGGTTTCGCGCTGCTCGCCCTCGCCTGGCCCCGACTCGCCACATTTGAGGCGAGCGACCCCGATTTTCTGCGCAGCCATTGGGACGACCTACATGCCTTTACCATTGCGAATACATTCTCGAACGGCGCAACGCATTTCGTCGAAGCGCCGCTCATCGCATTCGTCGTCGGTGGCCTCGGCGCAAGTATAGGGAAGTTCCTCGCCACTGCAAGGGCCGTGAAGGCAGCAGCACACTAGTCGCACTGTTTTGGCCTTTCGCTGCTACCGCGGCGCGCGCGATCCACTTATAAAGCGCCTAACCATAGTTGCCGCGCTCCATGGACGCGGCTCACTCCCACTTGAAGGTGAGCGCCGCCGTGACCAGCAGCACGACTGCCCATGCCAGCAACAACAGCAGGCTGCCGCCGTTGATGCCCGCTGGGCTGAGCGCCGAACGCAGCGCATCCGAGAGCGCGGCAGCGGGGAGCACCTGCGCGGGCAACTGGATGATTCCCGGCCAGTGATCGAGCGGCAGCACGATTCCGCCGATGATCACGAAGAGCAGGAAGAGGCCATTGGCGCCAGCAAGCGTCGCCTCAGCGCGGAGATTGCCAGCCATCAACATGCCCAGCCCCGCGAATGCTGCCGTCCCCAACAGCATCACCAGCAGCGCCAGCAGCGGCGAGCCAGCGGGCCGCCAACCAAAGAAGATTATCGCAATCAGCAGCAAGAGGAGCGTCTGCGCCGCTTCGATCGCCAGCACCGTCACAATCTTGGCGGCGATCAGTCCCCAGCGTGGCAACGGCGTGCTGCCCAGTCGTTTGAGCGAGCCATAGTAGCGATCGTAGGCGGTGGCGATGCCCAGGCTAACGAGGCTGGTCGACATGATGGCCGCCGCCAGGATCCCCGGCAGCAGAAACGCGATCTTCGCGCCCGAGCCGCCAGGCACGATGGGAAGCCCCATGAAGACGATCAGCAGGCCCGTTGGGATGACGATGGTGACGAGCAGACTTTCGCCCCGGCGCAGCGCCATCGTCAGTTCGGCGCGCGTCTGCGCCAGAATGGTCTGCGTCACCGGAGCCGCGCCCGGTGTCGTATTCGTTGTCGTCGTTGGCGCGCTCACTCGCGCATCTCCTTCCCGGTCAACTGAAGGAAGACATCCTCCAGCGAGGTGCGGCCCACGCGAAGTTCACTCAGCGTAATCCCCGCCGCGTGCAGCGCCGTCGTCAATTCCACCAACAGTGCCGCCGCATCGCCCGTCTCGACCACATACGACCCTGGGGCATCGCTGCGCACCATCCGCGCACCAGGCAGGCTGCCAAGCGCCGCTACATCCACCGCGCCATGCGCGGTGAAGCGCACCTCAGTCGTCGTGGTGGATTGCTCGCGGGTCAGTCCAGCGGGCGTATCGAGCGCCAGCAGTTCGCCGTGATCGATGATGGCGATGCGGTCGGCCAGCCGCTCCGCCTCATCCATGAAGTGCGTCGTCAGCAAGAGTGTCGAGCCGCGTTCGCGCAGTTCGCGCAACATCTCCCAGGTGGCACGCCGCGCCTGCGGGTCCATTCCAGTCGTTGGCTCATCCAAAAAGATCAGCTCCGGGCGACCCACCAGCGCCAGCGCCAGCGAGAGTCGTCGCTTCTGCCCGCCAGACAGCTGGCGGCACCGTGTCGCGGCGGCATCGCTCAGCCCGACTACCTGCAGCAGTCGCGTGGGATCTTCCGGCTCGCGATAAAAGCGAGCGAAGAGTTCGAGCAGCTCGCGCGTCGTCAGATAGTTGTAAATGCCGTCCTGCTGGAGCATCACGCCGATGCGCGGCTTGAGGCGCGCGCCATCACGACGCGGATCGAGTCCCAGCACACGCGCACTGCCAGAATCGGCGGTGCGATAGCCCTCCAGAATCTCGACGGTGGTGGTCTTGCCCGCGCCATTTGGGCCAAGTAGCGCGAAAATCTCGCCCCGCGCAACGGTAAATGAGAGGTCGCGTACAGCCGCCTTGTCGCCATACAACTTCACCAGCCGCTCGACGACGATGGCCGCGTCACCGGCATTCGCGGATGTCCCCTGGGCGCGAGCCTGTGCAGTATTCATACCGTACATACTTTCCAGTTACGAAAGAATCCGACGCATGTGCCCGTACATCGTCGGAACACTATCCGCTCTTGGGCGCACGCCTTCGTATTGTAGCGTATCGTGTGGCGCGCCGCATCCAGGGTGACGCATGTGGCGGCTCAGTACGGACAACGCGGCGTAGCATCTTTGGGCAGCCCGGCCAATGACGCCGCCATACACCACCATTTATAGTGCGGACGTGTGGATGCCGCGACCCGTGACGGCGGCATCGACTGCGACCCATCGACTGCGACCCATCCGCAGATACCGCTACCCACCAAAGCGAGGCGCCATGTCTATTCAGCCCGCCGCCACTGACAGCGCGCCGGATGCTCTCCCACGCGCTCATGCGCCCTGGTGGGAGGGACTCTCCCCATCTGTCGCCGCAGCGCTGAATGTGCCTGATGCGCGCTCGCTCGAGGCCTCAGAGCGCATTGGGTTGGACGTCGTCGTCGTCGGTGGGGGCGTAGCTGGCCTCAGCGCGGCAGGGGCCGCAGCGGCAACGGGAGCGCGGGTGCTGCTGGTGGAGGCAGCCGCGACACTAGGGCTTGGCGCGACCGGAAGGAACGCGGGCATTCTCAGCGCGGGCGTCAATATGGGCATCACCGATACCCCACCGGGCAGCCTTGCCGCCGAACTCTGGCCCGCCACCTATCAGGCGATGCTCCGCGTGCACGAGATCGCCAGCCAGCCGGGAGCGATTCTCTCGGCGCGACGCACACGCTCGTTGAGCCTGGCAACCAGCGTCACCGCCGCCCGGCGCCTGGAGCGCGAGGTACGGGTGCGCAACGACGCGGGGCTCCGCGCGGACATGTGGAAGCCTGAGCAGGTGGCCGAGGCCACTGGCGGACGACTGGCAACCGATGAGGTCGTCGCGGCGATGTGCTTACCGGACGAGGGGCGCGTTCATCCGCTGACGCTGCTGGCGCATCTCGCACAGACCGCGCGCCAGCAGGGAGCCACGCTCGCCGGGCATGCTAATGTCTGCGCGATGGAGGTGGAACGCGGCAAAGGCTGGCGACTCACCCTGGAGGATGGCCCGATCGTTACGGCGCGCACGCTCATCTGGGCCGTTGGGCCGACGATTCGCCCCAATGCGCGGTTGTATGCGCTCGCCTTCGCCGCCGATCTTCCGGAAGACTTCCCGGTATTCTGGGATGCCGCGCCCTACGTCTATTATGACTATCGCCCTGGTGACGGACGGATGACCGTGAGCGGTGGTCGCTATGGCGCACCGGGCGCCCTCGACCGCGACGCCGCCTATCATGCGCGCATGGCTGAGGCAGCGCGACGCTGGCTGCCAGAACTGGCCGACATCGAACCCGCCTGGGCATGGGGCGTCGACCTCGATTGCTCGGCTGATCTGCTGCCGCATCTGCGTCCATTGACCAAGAGCGCGCCAGGGATGGCCATCGAGGGGCTGGGCGCTCTCGGCGTGCTGCCGGGCATGGTGCTGGGCGAGCGCGCCGGAGCCGAACTCGCCCGCCGGGAATAACGCTACGGCCAACCGACCCCGACCGCCTCTAGTTCCACTCTCCCGTCAGAGGGAGGGGAGGGGGTTCGGTCCTACACCGCCGAACGCGCGTGGCGTGGCCGAGCGGCCGACCGTGTCTGCGTGAGATCGCTGAAGAGCCGCAGATAGTTGCGCAGATTGGCCGTCGAGAGGAAATTCTGCCGCACCACCTCGCGGCCGCGTTCGCCCATTTTCTGGGCACGGACCGGATTGCGCATCAACTCCAGCGTGCGCTTGCTGCACTCCTCGATGCTGGTGACCAGGTACCCCGTCTCGCCATCCTGAATCTGAAGTGGGATGCCGCCAACGTTGCCGCCGATGACTGGCTTGCCCTTCCACAGTCCCTCGGAGATAGTCAGGCCGAAGCCCTCGCGCAGTGACTTCTGCAGCACCACCGTCGCCATACGCTGAATTGCGTTCACCTCGACATTGCCTACGCCATCGATATTCGAGAGCAGGTGGATATCGGTATCGCCTTCGGCATAATCTTTGGTGCGCTGGTAGTATTCCATGCCTTCGGGGTCGTCGTGCGCCATCGAGCCGACCAGCACCAACTGCACCTCTGGAAACCTCTGGCGCACCGCGCGATACACGTCGATGACACCCAGTGGATCTTTCCACGGGTCGAAACGCGAAACCTGCACCAGCATCGGCCGCGTGGGGTCGATACCGTAGAGGCTGACAACGCGCGCGGCATCTTCGTCGCTCATCGGAGCATTTTTGGGGCTAAGCGGATCAATCGCGGGCGGCACAATTGCCACCTTGCCGATCTGTAGATCCTTCTTCACATATTCGGGCATGGTGAAGATTGCCGCGTCGTATGCCTGTACGTATGGCCGCAGGAAGCTCCAATACGTCTCGTTCGCGGCAGTGAGATCGATGTGGCAGCGCCAGATCCACTTGCCGCCATCACCCGCGCGCAGCATCCGCAGAGGCGCGGGCTGTGGGTCGTGTACGACGACGAAATCGAAATTGCCTTCAAAATAGACCGAGTTATCGACATTGGAATGGAGATAGGCGGCCTTCATCGCGGGCGTCAGATCGAGGTCCATCCCCTGAAGCGCGTTATGCATACTCTTGGTAACCGTAAAGAACTCATCCGTGCCAGAGATGATGCGCCAGCTGGCGTCCAACCCGGCGCTACGCATCAGCGGAATGAGCGTGTGCAGCATCTCCGCGACGCCGCCCCCATAGGCAGTGGACGAAATATGCACCACGCGCGCGCCCTGAAATGGCTTGGCCATCCGGTGCAGTTCAGCGAGTATATCCTCGCCGACAACAGACTCATAGTCCGCCAGCGATTTCTCAGCGAGTACAACATCCTGCATGCCTGGTGTGCGAAATTCCTGCATGCGGCACAACTCCTTGACATAGTGTCGACATAGTGTCAGTAAAATAGCTCTCGCTGGCTCCACGTGCCGCGAGAATGTCAGCGCGTTATAGATTGATTTCGCGGCGTAGGTATGCGCGTACGCCTACATCGCGAATACGCACGAATACGAGAGTTCCATGGGAAATACCTGGCTCGATCGATGCCATGCCGCGATTCTCGTGCCACGCTACCGTCGAACGCGCAAGATGACCCAGGAATGTACTCCGGTAGTACGGCGATTTGCGTGCGCGCCAGGCGCTAGAAACACTGTGTGAGCGTATCATGTTTCTCAGAATCTGAGGATAAGACATAGGTACTGTTATCGCAAATTGGCCATGGAGGTTGACAGAAGAGCGGCAGAGCTTTGCCCGTGAGAGCTTACCGTGCCGTTGGGCCGCGCCCGCAATGAACCACGACGTTATCATCCACCGGAACGACGTCGCGCACCAGCAGCTCGCGGCCGATACGCCGCAATTGGTCGTCCAGATAGGGCGAGCGCCAGAGGTTGATGGTCGCCTCGCCCTCAGACGTCAGCAGACGCGCTACATCGCGCAGAAAGCCCCCGCCCAGCACGCCATGTGCCATCTTGCCAGCGGTGTAAAGATCCACACAGATCGCGTCGAATGTCTCGCGGCAGATGCGCGCGTAGTCGAAGGCGTCGTCGGTGACGATGCGCAAATGCTCCAGCGCTTCAAGTCCGAAGTCGTGGCGCGCCAGCCAGACCACCGCCGGATCACGCTCGACGCCAGTGATGGGCAGGGGGCCATAGCGCTGGGTGAGCAGCGTGGCGATTGTGCCGCCACCAAGCCCCAGAATCAGCGCGTTCGCCGGTTGGCGTCGTGGGAGCATGGCATCCCAGATATCCGCCTGATACGTGTCATCTACGCCGACCGATTGAATTACCCCACCAACACGCAGCACCGTCCGCCCTTGCTCGACCACCACAATCGGCGTCTGCTGCGCGCCTCGAATCGCCTGCCCCATAGTCTCCGCCAGCATCCTCTTAATAAGAACAACGACCGCGTCGGTTGCTGGTTCAAGACTTCTCTGCTGGTGTACGCATCCACTCATGACGAGAGTGGTGATCGTCTCGGCCATCTCAGAAGCAGGCGCGCAGCTCACCAGTTTATGAGTATACTATACGGATGCCTCTCGGCGCTATACTGATGCCGGGCAATATCGTGACGATGTGAGGATGTTCACAAACGGCGGGACTTTTTATGGCGAACTCGTCTGACAACTTTGACAACTCAGGCGATTCTGGCGATTCTGGCGATTCTGGCGATTCTGGCGATGACACGGCGATACCCCAGGTAACGCTCATGCCGGGACGCGATTATACGCTGCTGCATGGGCATCCGTGGCTGTTTTCGGGCGCTTTCCGGGCGTTGCCAGCGAACATCCCAGCGGGAGCCGTGGCCGACGTGGTGAATGCTTCAGGCGAGTGGGTAGCGCGTGGCCATCTCAACGCCCGCAACAGTCTGGCCTTTCGGCTGCTCACCCGCACGCCCGATGAGCCGATAGACACAGACTTCTATCGCCGCCGCATCGAACGCGCCTCGCGGCTGCGCCAGCTCTTGCCGGGCGACGTCAGTGGCTACCGTGTCATCAACGCCGAAGCGGATGGAATACCTGGGTTGATCGTGGATCGCTACGACCGCTGGCTGGTGACGCAGTTTTCGACGGCGGGCGCTGAACGCCATCGGGAACTTGTGCTCGATGCGCTGGAACAGGCACTGGCTCCGGCGGGGATTCTTGTTCGCGACGATATTCGTGTGCGCGAGCGTGAGGGGCTGCCAGTGGGAGGTGCGTCCATAGCGCGTGGAAGCATGCCAACCGAGATCGAGATCAGCGAGGGCGCGGTCCGTTATCTGGTCGATCCACATGGCGGCCAAAAGACCGGATTCTTTCTCGATCAGCGCGAGAAACGGCAACGTACCCATCAACTGGCGTCGCATCTAACGTCGATGCTCAATCTCTTTGCCTATAGCGGCGGATTCGCGCTGGCGGCGCTGGCAGGCAATCCCGCGGTGCATACCGTCAATGTCGATTCGTCGGGTCCGGCGCTGGCGCTGGCGCGACGCAACTATCAACTCAATGGTCACTCACCGGAGGCGCACGGCTTCGAGGAGCGCGACGTTACCCGCTATCTGCAAGCGGCGAGCGACACCGCGCAGCGCTTCGATCTGGTGGTGGTTGATCCACCAGCGTATGCCCGCAGCCACGCCAAGAAAGAGCGCGCGCTGCACGCCTATGAGCAACTCAACGCGCTGGCGGCACGAGTTGTCGCGCCAGATGGCCTGATGCTGACCTGCTCGTGTTCGGGCGCGGTCAACGCCGCCGAATTCGAGACGGCAGTACGTGCGGGACTGGTGCGCGCTGGGCGCACTGCCCAATTGTTCGAGGTGTTCGGTCCAGCGCTCGATCACCCAACATTGCCCGGCTTCCCCGAAGATCGCTACCTGAAGGCATTGCTGCTCCGGCTGAACTGAGCGCAACCCCTAGCGGAACGCGGGCGTACATGACATAGCATGTGACCTTGTACGCTGATATCATCGTGCCGATTGCCATAGTGACATCATCGTCCATCGGGAGGCGCCAGACAGCTCTGGATTGCTCTCCAGCATAGACATTCGATAGATCCAGGAGCTTTTGATGCGCCTCATTCTCTACCTCGGCAAAGGTGGCGTCGGTAAAACGACACTCGCCGCCGCGACTGCTGCCCGCGCCGCGCAGCTTGGCAAACGCACCCTCGTCGTCAGCACCGACCTGGCCCACAGTCTGGCCGATGCGCTCGATCGCCCGCTGACCGCCGAGCCAATGCAGATCGCCAGTTCGCTCTGGGCGCAAGAGATCAACGTCCTGGAGGAGATGCGCACCGGCTGGAGCAAGGTGCAGGACTACATCACCAACACGCTCAAGAAGCAGGGCGCGAGCGATGTGGCCGCCGAAGAGATGGCGCTGATTCCTGGAATGGACGAGATCGTGGCGCTGCTCAATATCTACCGCCAGGCGCGCGACAGCAACTACGACGTCGTAGTGATCGACGCCGCGCCCACCGGCGAGACGGTGCGTCTGCTCAGCATGCCCGAGACGTTTCTCTGGTATGTCAATCAGGCGAACGGCTGGAAGGGCCTGGCGCTCAACGCGGCCAAGCCACTGCTCAAGACATTCTTGCCGGGTGTGAACGTGCTCGATTCGCTCGCAAAGCTGAATGATCAGGTGGCGGCGTTGCGCAAAGTGCTGACCAATCCAGACATCAGCTCGTACCGGCTGGTGGTCAACCCGGAAAAGATGGTCATCAAAGAGGCCCTGCGCGCCGAAACCTACCTCGCGCTGTATGACTATCCGATCGATGGCGTCGTCTGTAACCGAGTACTGCCACCGCCCCCGGCTGGCGGCTATCAAGATGCGCTGCTGCGCGACATGGCGACCCAACAGCGCCGCTACTACGAACAAATCCACTCGACCTTCGCTCCGTTGCCCGTCTGGGACGCCCCCTACCGTTCGCAAGAGGTGCTCGGCGCGGAGGCGCTGGCAGCGCTTGGCGCGGAAATCTGGGGCAACACCGACCCGACACAGGTCTTCTTCCGCGGCAGTCCACAAGAACTGATCAAGCGCGGCGAGAGCTATCTGCTGCGGCTGCCACTGCCGCATGTGGAGCTTTCAAAGGTCGTCATGACCAAGAAGGGCGACGAGTTGATTGTGGAGGTCGGCAACTTCAAGCGCGATATCGCGCTGCCCGCCGTGCTCGTGCCGATGGAAGCGACCGTCGCGCGCATGACCGAGGGCGCACTGGAAGTCACCTTCACCGCGCCCGCTGCCAGCGCCAGGGCATAGACCTCCGGTTCTACCCGTTCTACCCGTGTGCTATGCTCTGGGAGAACTTGCCAGAGCAACACGCTGTGCGCATGGATATGCGGGGAGACGTTATGGCAAATGAGCGACAGCAGCAGCCGGACTCCAAAGCGCGCTTCCGCGTAGGCGCTTTCGCGGTTATCGAGCACGAGGGGAAGTATCTGCTGGCCCGTCGCCGCGATATTGGCTGGTGGAATCTGCCCGGCGGTGGCCTGGAATATGGCGAGACAGTCGACGAAGGCATGGCGCGCGAGGTCATGGAGGAGGTCTGCCTCACCGTGACGATAGAGCGGGTGGTAGGCATCTATTCGAAGCCGCGCAAGAATGAGGTCGTCGTCACCTTTCTCTGCCACGTCGCCCCCGAATCTGGCCCGCCGGGAACGAGCGATGAGGTCTCTGAGGTCGGCTGGTTTGCCGCGGATGCCCTGCCCGAGAAGTTTCTCCCCAAGCATCGCCAGCGGCTGTTAGACGCACTCTCTGGCAAGCGCGAGGCGATCGTACGGGCGCAGCGCACCAGTACGGAAGAAGATCAGGGACTCGCAAAGCCGATGTAACGCCAAGGGAGCATGCCGCCCCATGTGTGCCACGCACGCTTGCCCCATAGCTCATCTCCAAAGCTCATGTATAGATGGGCCACCCCGTTTGGGCTGTTTTCGCGGCTGTGAGGCGCATCATGGCGGCGGCGGATTCTTGTGTGTGTATACTTAACTGCATACGCATGAGATACTGGCTACATGCTTTCCCAGCCGCGACTTGGCGCTCTTTGGGGATTCTTTCAGGCGAAGCAGGGAGGTTGCGCGCGATGGATATCACCGCTGTCGAATCGCCGCCCGCCTCCATTCTTATCGTCGAAGATGAGGCACCCATCGCCAACATGCTCAGTGAAACGTTGGCGAGAGAGGGCTTTGTGCCGTCCGTTGTCCACACCGGCGAAGACGCCATCGCGCACGCGCTGCGCGAGCCACCGCAACTGATTCTGCTCGATCTGCTGCTCCCTGGCATCGATGGCTTTGATGTCGTCACCGCGATTCGCGCCAATGCCCGCACGACACATATTCCGGTGCTGGTGCTCAGCGCCCTCCATGACAATCCCTCCAAGGTACGCGCCTTCGCCTCGCGGGTTGACGACTATATGACGAAGCCGTTCCATGGCGAAGAATTGCTCGCGCGCATCCGCACCCAATTGCGCCACCTGCACGAGACACTGCTCTCGCCGCTCACGTCGCTTCCCTCTGGCCTGCGCGTCGAACACGCCATCGCCGATCAACTGCGGTCGCCCCGCCCGTGGTCCATTCTCTACCTCGACCTGGATCATTTCAAGGCATACAACGATGTCTATGGGCCATTACGCGGCAATGATCTGATTCGCCTGTTGGGGCGAGTCGCATCGGAATGTCTGTGCTCCGATGGCAACCCTACAGACTTCCTGGGGCATATCGGCGGCGATGACTTCATCATTATCACTACCCCCGACCGTATGGAATTGCTCTGCAAGCGCATCATCGCCTCCTGGGCGTATGAGAGCCGAAGTTATTATGCGGATGAGGATCTCGCGCGTGGCTCGCTCGTCGCGCGCGACCGTCAGGGACATCCGCAGGTCTACCCGCTGGTGGGCGTCTCAATCGGCGTGTTGACCAATCTGCACCGGTCGATCACCACAATGGAAGAATTCAGCCGGGTCGCCGCCGAGATCAAGTCGCGGGCGAAGAGCATCCCCGGCAGCAGTTACTACATCGATCAACGCAGCGGCGACTGACCGGCATAGCACCTCGATATCTACATAAGGCCCGCCATTTTGGCTACTCGCCCCATGATTTTTCGGCTACTGCCAAAGGCGCGTTCGCGCATTGCAAATGTCTACTTGACACACAGTCTGCCTGCCTCTATACTACGCGCCAACTTGTCCGCTGGCCCGTAATGAGCAGAAGACTACGCCCATAATGCGTAGTCTCTTTCGCCTATGGGCGATACCACGGAGCAAGCGGCGGTAAAACGATCCCTGGGAATCGAGGTTCCCGGCGCATGCGTGCTGTTTTACGCGTCCGCCCGCATCGCACTCATGCTGTCCTGGTTGGATTCGGTGATCCAGAGTCACTCGCGCTGTTTTGCGGGCAACGACGGCTCGTTGGGGGTGTCGTCGTACGATTCTGGTAATTCCCCATACGAGGGCGCCGATGGATGGCGTCACTCACAAGGAGAAGCATCGCGGTGAAGAAGTTTCGTATTGCCGTTATTCCATTGTCCATGCTCGCTATTCTCTCGGTAGCGGTTGCCGTTGGCTTTGGCGCCCATGCGCCGAGTGCCGCTGCCTCCACCGAAGTCTTTCACGGCAAAATCATGCGTCCGCTGCATGCGGGTGGGCAATCCGTCACCAACAGCCTGATGTATTATCATGGTGGCCCGGTCTCCACAGCCCCAGTCGTCTATATTAGCTGGTGGGGCACGAACTGGAATACTGGTTTCTCTTCTGGCGGCTATAGCAGCACACAGGCGCAGACGTATGTGACCGGCTTCTATGGCAACGTTGGCGGCAGTTCCTGGCACAATATCGATTCGCAATATTGCCAGGGCGTCGCGGTCAACACGACGAATTGCGGCTCCAGCGGCCAGCACATCACCAATGGCGCGGGCGAGCTGGGTGGCACATGGGTTGATACGACATCTCTGCCAAAGCGCATTAGCCAGTCGAGTATCGCCAGCGCGGCGGTTCGCCTGGAGGCCCAGACCGGTGGGTACAAGGCCAACGCAATCTATCTCGTCTTCACGCCCAGCGGCCATTCGATGAGCGGCTTCGGCACGCAGTGGTGCGCATGGCACTCCAACACAACGGACGGCAGCGGCAACAACGTCGCCTATGGCTACATCCCCTATATGCCCGACGCCGGCTCGAGCTGCGGCATGAACTTCGTCAACGCCAGCAACAACAGCTACGGCAACGGCTACTTTGACGGCTTCTCCATCGTGGGCGGCCATGAGTTTGTCGAGGCCGAGACCGACATGAACCCCAACACCAGCGCGACGGTCGCGTGGCAGGGTCCCGGCGGCGGCAGCGACGAGAATGGCGACAAGTGCGCCTGGAACGGGAACGGCGGCGTTTCCACGAACGTCACATTCGGTTCGAACTTCTATGCTGTGCAGCCGATCTGGAGCAATGGCACGACGACAGCCAGCGGCAGCCACTGCGTGACATCCACCCCGTAGGACATCATCGCTTAGGCAACAGTTCGGCAGGGCAGGGGAAGTTCCCCTGCCCTGTTGATTTTGCTTCCTCTATTCCTTACCGCCTCATCAAGTTGTCTCGTGCTACCCACCGCGCATTCGCTTCTACCCAATCTCGCTGCTTAGTTCTCCACATGCGGACTCGGCACGTATCCCCGTAGCGTGATTTGACAGCACCAAATACATGACGTATCATTGATGACGTGTCATCAATATCCACAGGGGAGGAGATACGATCCTGATGCGCATCCATGCTATTCAGACCGGATCCGTCGCTATTACGCAGAACTGGCGTCGCGGGAAGGGCCACGGCACGCTCCGGCGGCTCAATACGTTGCTCGACCGCCGCTGGACCGAGCCACTGCCGATCTACGCCTGGGTCATCGAGCATCCAGAGGGCATCATTGTCGTAGATACCGGCGAGACGTCCCGTGCAAGCCAGCCGGGGTACTTCCCAGGTTGGCATCTCTACTTCCGCTTTGCGGTAAAAGAGTGGGTTCGCCCCGAAGACGAGATTGGCCCACAACTCCGCCGCATGGGCATTGATCCTCAGCGAGATGTACGCTGGCTCGTAATGACCCACCTGCACACTGACCACGCCGGTGGACTCGCACACTTTGATGGCGTTGAGACGCTGGTGTCACGCGTTGAATACGCCAGGGCTCGTGGGCTCCGCGGGCGCATCGAGGGATATATGAACAATCGGTGGCCCGCCTCGTTCGCGCCACGTCTGCTGGATTTCGAGAATCATCCCTATGGCCCGTTCACGCAAACCCTGCCCGTGACGAAAGCGTGTGATGTGATGCTTGTTCCTACGCCCGGCCATACTCCGGGGCATCTCTCCGTCATTGTTCAAGATGGGGAACATGCCATTTTTCTGGCTGGCGATACCTCGTACACCGAGGAACTACTGATCGAGCGCGCGCCCGACGGGGTTAGCGCGAACGAGGCGCAAGAGATCGACACCCATCGCCACATTCTCGCGTTTGCCCGGTCAATACCCACCGTCTACCTACCCTCGCACGATCCCGCATCGGCTCAGCGGCTGAGCCAGCGACGTGTCTTGCCTGCGAATGCCGAAGCGGCGCGACAAACCAGCAATGAAGTGCGGACGATGTGACATGAGATCCATGCAGCCCATCGAGGAAGTACGCTACTTGATCCTTGCGGCGCAGCGCGAGGGGAATCGCTTCCTCGCGGAGGCGCTACAGCCCCTGGGACTCACGCCGTCACAAGCCGAGGTGCTGCGTGTACTGCAGGACTGGCAGCCGCTTGCGTTGATCGAGCTTGGTTCACTCCTGGTGTGTGAACAGGGTAGTCCCAGTCGCCTGGTCGCTGGATTGGTCGCGTCGGGCCATATCGCGCGCGAGCCCTCGCCCGAGGACAAACGCAAGGTTGTTCTGACGCTTACCACGCGTGGGCGCACGGCCGCGAGCCAGGTAGAGACCATCGAGTCGGCGCTCTATTCCGCGCTGAGCGCCCAGGTTTCCACGCAGCACGTTGAAGCGATGAAGCATGCGCTCTGGCAGATAGTTCGCGGTCTGCCAGCAGGTGATGCTCTGGCTCGCCGGATGCAACAGGCGCAACGGCCCCCCGGCGCGGGAGATACCGATACCACCCCTGTATCCTGAAGTTCAGGCATATATCTCGTGCGCTACAATAGAAGGCAGGAGTCTTTCGAGCCGAAGAAAGCGGTATACATGCAGATGAACGATGCAGAGCTTTCCAACCCTCCACGCGATGACGACGAGGCGCCGGTGGATGATGCGCGCCGCAAAGCCATCCGCGAGAATGCGCGGCGAGTGCTGCGCGAGAGCGGTGTCGCCGAGATTCTCCGCAGGCTCAATAGCAACGCGCTGCAGGGGCGAGGGTCATTCGAGGAGTACGACTCGGGCGTCATTTTTCGCTGGGGTCACGGATACACCCGCCGCCACATTTGGGTGCACGTCGAGGGCGACGAACTGCGGTTCCGGCTCGTGCCTCATCTGCGCTGCTCGCGGCCCGTGCCCGTCTGCGATGGCGAATATCATATCTTCACAGCAGAGACCTGGAGCATCCCTGGCGCGGTGCTCAGTGAAGTTGACCGCAACTACCGGAAACCTGTTGCCGAAGCATCGGAGGATTAGCGACCTATGACACGACCACTCGTCCCGGAAGACCTCTACGCCATGCGCCTCGTCGAAGATACGCGTATTTCTCCCGATGGGTCGCGCATCGCCTACGTCGTGCAGAGCATGGACCGTGAGAGCTACGAGTACCGGCGCTCGATTTGGCTCGTCGCCGCGGACGGTGGTGAGCCACGCCGCCTGACCGCCGGACCGAACGATCATACACCTCGCTGGTCGCCCGATGGCCACGCGCTCGCCTTTGTACGCAGCCCCGCGCGTCCGACACCGCCGCATACGAAAACCGCGCGCGATGCGGGCGAGGGTCAGGGCCAGATCTGGATTCTGCCGCTCGATGGTGGCGAGCCAACGCAGCTGACGAAGCAGCGATACGGCGCAGGTTCGCCGACGTGGTCGCCCGATGGCAAAACGCTGCTGTTCACCGCGAAGGTGGGCGAGCCAGAAGAGCCAGAGGTGGAGGATGCGGCAATTGGCGAAGAGGCGAACCACCTGCCGCGGGTGCGCACCATCACCCGCCTTTGGCACAAACTGGATGGCGTCGGGTTTATCTACGAGCAACGGACGCACATCTTCTCCGTCGCGGCGGATGGCGGCGATCCTCAGCAATTGACCGATGGCGACTACGACGACGGCGAGCCAGACTGGTCGCCCGATGGCAGCATAATTGTCTTTGCCTCGGACCGCACCGATGACCGCTGGACATGGCCAGGCGCCTCGATCTGGACGCTGCATCAGGCAAGCGGCGCGCTCACCCGCATGACCGACGAGTCGCTCTCATGCCACGCGCCGAAATGGTCGCCCGATGGCAAGACGATAGCCTTTCTCTCTACAGCCCGCCGCGAGAGTGATGGCCACACCGACCTCTGCGTCGTGCTCGCCAATAACCCCGGCAAGCACCGCCAACTCACCACCGATTTTGTGCCCACCTGCGACGATACCTGCATCGACGACATGCGCGCGGGCCACGGCGGAGCGCACCTCGTCTGGTCGCCAGACGGCAACGATATCTTCTTCACCGGCTCGATGCGAGGCACGACCCATGTCTATGGCGCGCATCCATCGGACAACCGGTTGCCACGCCGTCTCACCGAAGGCTCACGCCGGATCTACGGTTTCTCGATGGACGACGCCTGCCGCCGGTTCGCGCTGGCCGTCTCTGATCCAAACATACCGGGCGACCTCTACATGCAGGAGGTAGATCTCGGCGAGAATACCGCGCCGGTGATGGAGCGGCTGACCCACCTGAATGAGGAGCTATTGAGCGAGATCGAGCTGGCGTGGCCGGAGGAATATAGCTTCCTTGGCGCGGACGACTGGGAGCTGCAGGGTTGGATTCTGCGTCCACCGCAGACAGGCGCTGGCGAGACGGTGGACGTCCCAGCAGTGCTGGAGGTGCACGGCGGCCCGATGGCCATGTACGGCTACGGATTCTTCATAGAATTCCAGGTGCTGGTGGCGCGCGACTACGCGGTCATCTACACCAATCCCCGTGGCAGCACCGGGTATGGGCGCACCTTCTCGGCAGCGGTGCTCAACGACTGGGGCGGCAAAGACTACCAGGACATTCTGGCGGGACTGGACGCTGCGCTGGCAAAGGGTGGCATCGACGGCACTCGCTTGGGCATCGCGGGCGGCAGCTACGGCGGGTTTATGACCAACTGGGCCGTCGGGCATAGCGACCGCTTCAAAGCGGCAGTGACGATGCGCAGCGTGGTCAGCATGACGACGATGTTCGGCATTAGCGATATCGGCTGGGAGCTGACGATTGATGAACTCGGCGGCGCAACCCCTTGGACCGAGCCAGAGCGGCTGGCGCAGTTCTCGCCATTCACCTTCGTCGAAAACATCCATACACCGCTGCTGATACTGCACAGCGACAACGATCTGCGCTGCCCCATCGCGGAGGGCATGCAGCTCTTCACCGCGCTCAAATACCTGGGCCGCGTCACCGAACTCGTCATCTTCGAGGAGCAGACACACGACCTCTCGCGCAACGGGCATCCTCGCTCGCGCGTGCTGCGTCTGCACAAGATTCTCGACTGGTTCAGCGCGTACAATCCCGTGGGCTAGAGTACAGGCATCGGTCACGCATCGGGCAGAAGCGCGCGTTCAATCTGCGCGAAGAAGGCCGCCAGAGGCTCAGACGCGTCGACGAGCGCACCTTCGACGACGAGCAGATAGCACGGGCGTTGAGCCTCCATCATCGCCTGCCAGGTGCTGACCGCCTGCGCGTGCAAAAATGTGTTCGTGTAGGCTCCCATCAGGCACCGCTCGGAGTGCCGCGCAACCAGCCGCAGACTGACGAGATAGGGCGGACCATCCATCTCGCTCTGCTCGGTCGAGTGGTAGGCGGCGGGCGCCTGGCGCAGCTTTACCGGGACACCCAGCAGCGTGTTCCCCAGCACGCGCGTGCACTCGCTCAGCGACGAGAGCAGGCTGGCTGGAGCCTCGCCATTGATAGTCACGTCGAGGTAGCCCAGCGTGTTGCCAGCCGCCCTGGCTGTCCGCATTGCGCGGGCAAAGGCCAACGCGGGCGACTGCTCTGACGTCGGCGCATCGGCGGGCTGCAAGAGAGTAAGGCCGGCGTCGTGCTGTGCTGGCTGCCATGCTGACACGATAGCGAGCGGATCGCGCTGCTGCTGGACGAAGGCTCCTTCGTGGAGCTGGACGAGTTCGCCCGGCACCGCTCCACCAACTTCGGGCAGGAGCGCAACCGCCCGTATGGCGACGGCGTCATCACGGGCTACGGCACTGTCGACGGCCGGCCGGTGTGC